>CALAZQ010000172.1 GCA_937926325.1 uncultured Planctomycetaceae bacterium
CGGATCCAGGTATCGATCACATCTTCGGTGAACACATCGCCCCGCAGCAGGAAGTCGTGGTCGCTTTCGAGGGCAGCAATCGAGTCGGCGAGCGCCGCGGGTGTTTTCTCGACGTTGGCCAGTTCCTCCGGCGGCATGTCGTAGATGTCCCGGTCAAGGGGTTCACCCGGGTTGATGTGGTTCTGGATGCCGTCGATCGCCGCCATCAGGATCGCCGCAAAGCCAAAGTACGGGTTGCAGGTCGGATCGGGGCAGCGAAACTCGATTCGTTTGGCCGCAGGATTGGTGGAGTACATCGGAATCCGGCAGGCGGCCGAGCGGTTCCGCTGGGAATAGGCGAGATTGATCGGAGCCTCATAACCCGGCACCAGCCGCTTGTAGCTGTTGGTGGTCGGGTTGGTCAGGGCCAGCAGCGCCGGGGCATGGCGCAGAATGCCACCGAGGGCATGCAACCCCATGTCCGACAGCCCGGCGTAGCCGGAGCCCCCAAACAACGGCTGACCCTCCTTCCAAAGCGAGAGATGCACGTGCATCCCTGAGCCGGCGTCGCCATGGATCGGCTTTGGCATGAACGTCGCAGTGCGGCCGTGCCGGCGGGCGACGTTCCTGACAATGTACTTGTAAAGGCAAAGCTGGTCGGCCATGCGAACCAACTCTTGATACCGCATGTCAATCTCACACTGGCCGGCAGAGGCGACCTCATGGTGCTGGGCTTCGATGTCGATACCGCACTGCAGCATCGTCAGCATCATTTCAGTGCGGAGGTCCATCATCTGGTCGGACGGCGGCACCGGGGCATAGCCCTGCCGGTGCCGGAGCTGATAGCCGAAATGGCCGTCACCCTCACGGCCCCGGTTCCACTCGGCCTCGACCGAATCGATGGCGTAGAAGCCCATGTGGGCGTTCTGATCGAACCGCACCGAATCGAAGACGAAAAACTCGGCCTCCGGGCCGATGAAGCAGGTGTCGGCAATGCCGGTGCCGACCAGATAGGTGGCGGCCTTGCGGGCCACGTGCCGCGGGTCGCGGGAATAGTCTTCGCGGGTGATCGGATCCTGGACCATGCAGATGACCGCCAGCGTCGGGATGCTGGTAAAGGGGTCGACAAAGGCAGTGTCGGGAACCGGCACCAGCAGCATGTCGCTCTCGTTGACCGTCTGCCAGCCCCGGATGCTCGAGCCGTCGAAGCCGACCCCATCCTCAAAGACCTCTTCCTCGAGCTTGGCCACCGGAATGGTGATGTGCTGCCAGCTGCCGAGGAAATCGACAAACCGCAGATCGACTGCCTTGACTTCCTTTTCGCGACACATCGCGATGACTTCACGGGGCTTCATACACAGGGCTCAACAGGGGGTAGTCGTCCAGAGCCAGCACTCTACCACGGAACGGCTGCACGGTTCCTGCAGCGGCAAACCTGCTGTCTCACCCTGGGCTGCGGCCGGGGGCTTCCAGGTACGGGGCCGGCCACTGCGAGGGAAGGCGGGCATGATCGCCAGACTTGCCGTGAAACCGGAAGCCGAGAGTGGCGGCGACTGGACTGGCAGCGTCTCAGCCGCGGAGGGCTGCCGAAGCAGCGTCGATGCTCAGCCGCCCGCTGAGCGTGTCACCTCGCAGTTCGACGACCACCGGGCCAGCGGCGGGCTTGGTCAACCAGGCATAGCTGCCAGCATCGACCCGGCGGGCAATGCCGCGGCCGCCGGAGACCTCGCCGGCCAGCCGGTCGAGCCAGACCAGTCGGTGGTCGGGCAGCGGCGTGGCCGTCACCGGCGGACCGCCGAATGCGGGAATCTCTGCCAGCCGCCAGGTACGGCAGGCTTCAGCTTCTTCCAGCAGCAGATCGAAGTGCCGCCCCGCCGGGTCGTCCGGATGGCCAGTGTGCTCAAGCAGAACAAAGCGGGGCATGGCTCGGGGGCTGCTCATAACAGCCGGAAGGCGGCTCAATAGTCCTCAGCAGCGGCCGCCGGCTTCGTGCCACCCAGCCCCAGCGGCTTGGGTTTGTGCCGCACCGCCCGGCGGGCGTTCTCATCCCGCAGCCGTTCGACCGCCTCCTCCAGGCTCATGGCGCCCAAGTCACCATCGAGCCGGTCCCGCAGGCTGACGGTCCCGGCCGCCTCGTCGCGGGGCCCGCAGACCACCATCATCGGCACCAGCTCGAGCTGGGCAGAGCGGATTTTGGCCCCGAGCTTTTCAGCCGCCAGGTCGATGCCCGTCCGCAGACCGGCTGCCTTGAAGGCTGCCTCTACCGTGCGGGCGTAGGCCTCGCTCTTGGCACTGACCGGAATCACCCGCACCTGCTCAGGCGCCAGCCACAGCGGAAAGGCGCCGGCGAAGTGTTCGATCAGCACGCCGATGAACCGCTCCATGCTGCCCAGCGGCGCCCGGTGGATCATCACCGGCTTGTGCCGGGCGTTGTCGGCACCGATGTATTCCAGATCGAACCGTTCGGCACTCGGCAGGTTGTAGTCGAGCTGGACAGTGCCCAGCTGCCACTCACGGCCGAGAGAGTCGTTGATCACAAAGTCGATCTTAGGGCCGTAAAAGGCGGCCTCGCCCGGCTCTGGTTCGCAGCCGGGCAGGTTCATCTCGCGGGCCACCTTTTCGATTGCCGCCTCGGCTTCGTCCCAGCGCTCCGGCGGGCCGACATACTTGTCGCTCGACTTGTCCCGAAAGCCGAGCCGCACCCGATAGGAATCGAACGCCAGGCTTTCGAGCACCTTGAGCGTGAAATCGATGCAGCCGGCCACCTCCTGCTCGACCTGCTCAGGCATGCAGAAGATGTGGGCATCGTCCTGGGTGAAGCCCCGCACCCGGGTCATGCCGCCCAGTTCCCCCGACTGCTCATAGCGATAGACCGTGCCGAACTCGGCCAGCCGCAGCGGCAGCTCGCGGTAGCTTCGCGGCCGGGCCTTATAGATCATCGTGTGGTGCGGGCAGTTCATCGGCTTGAGGAGATACTGCTCGTCCTCATGCATCTCGATCGGCTTGAACTGGCTGTCGGCGTAGTAGGGGTAGTGGCCCGAGATCTTGTAGAGATCGACCTTGCCAATGTGTGGCGTGTAGACCGGTTCATAGCCGCGGGCGGTCAGCTCCTCTCGCACAAAGCCCTCCAGCACGCCCCGCACCGTCGCCCCCTTCGGCATCCAGAGCACCAGCCCTGAGCCAACCAGCGGGCTGATCGTGAACAGGTCGAGCTGCTTGCCGAGCACCCGGTGGTCACGCTTGCGAGCTTCCTCCAGAGCCTCGAGATGCCGGTCGAGGTCTTCCTGGCTGAACCAGGCGGTGCCGTAGAGCCGCTGCAGCTGAGCGTTGTTGGCGTCCCCTTTCCAGTAGGCACCGGCCAGACTCGTCAGCTTGACCGCGCCGATACAGCCGGGGCTGGGCACATGCGGCCCCCGGCAGAGATCGACGAACTCGCCTTGGCGATAGAACGAGAGGGTCGGATGTTCGGCGAGGCCGGTCTCGATGTGCTCAACCTTCAGCGGCTGCTTGAGGTCGCTGACGATCTCAACCGCCTTGGCCCGATCGACCTCGACCCGCTCAAACGCTTCGTCGGCGGCGATGATCTTCTGCATCTCCGCCTCGATCTTCGGCAGATCGTCTTCGGTGATCGGCCGCTCGGCCCGCAGGTCATAGTAAAAGCCGTCGCCCACGGTCGGGCCGAAAGCCAGTTCAACATCCTTGAACAGCCGCATCACCGCCCGGGCCATCACATGGGCCGCTGAGTGCCGCATCACCGGCAGGGCCCGCGGGTCACCCTGCTCCAGCAGTTCGACCCTTGGCTCGCCTTCCTCTGGTAGCAGGCTGTCGAGGCCGACCAGCCTGCCGGCAAGCAGGGCGGCGATCGGCTGGCATTTGCCGCCGGTGTCGGCCTGCACCGCTGCCGCCACATCGGCGATCCGGCTGCCTGCCGCAAAGGACCGGGGCTGGGCTGGCGCGGCGGAATCGCAGGGATCGACAAGGGAGATGGTCGGCATGGAAGCGGATCCTTAGCTGACGGCGGGAAAACAGCGGGCAAAGCGAGTCGGGAATCTACTCGGCACAGTATCGCGGGCCGGCCACCGCAGACAAGGCGGGCTTACGCTTGGCCTGAGCCCCGCCGGAAGTTGCCGGCAGCCCGCCGCAGCTTCTCATGCTCCAGCCGGCGGAGGTTGTAGGCAGCGATCACGTCTTTGCGGGTGATGAGGCCGATGAGGTGTTGCCGGTCGGTCGCGGAAACCACCGGCAGTTCATCGACGTTGGTGGCGGTGAACTTGCCGAGCGCCGTGTTGAGGTCGTCATCCGGCGTCACGGTGACGACCTTGCCATTCATCACGTCGCGGGCATTGGCGATCTGCCAGATGGTGTCGTCGTAAAGATAGCCGCGGACGTCTTCTTCAGAAAAAATACCGACAAGTTTGCCGTGAGCATCGACCACCGGAAAGTACCGCTGAATCGACTCGGCCAGGGCGTGAACGATGTCGTCAAGCGTGGTGCCCTCATGAATCAGCTTGAGCTGCGGGGCCCGCTTGAAGACATTTTCAACCTTGATGCCCTCCAGCACGTCGACGAAGAAGTCGCCGCGGTGGGCCGGGGAGTCGAGTCGGGTCGGCACCTGCTTGATGTAGAGCGTCCAGCGGCGGCCCAGCAGAAACGTCAGCGTCGAAACCCAGAGGGTCGGCAGCAGCAGGCTGTAGCCGCCGGTCATTTCGCTGACCATCAGCACGGTCGAAAGCGGCGCCCGGGCGCAGCCGGAAAAGAAGCCGGCCATGCCGACGATGGCAAAGGCCTGTGGATGCTTGACCAGGCCGGGGAACCACTCGTGGAAGACGAGGCCGACTGCGCCACCGAGGCAGCCGCCGATCACCATCGACGGGCCGAAGACACCACCGGAGCCGCCCGAGGAGATGGTCAGCGACGTCGTCAGAATTTTCACCAGGGCCACTGTAAGCAGCAGCAGCGGACCGACGGTCCCCGTCGGCCCAAACAGCGTCTGCAGCAGCCCATAGCCGCTGCCCAGCACGGCGAGGGCGGAGCGGTCGTGGTCAAAGGCGGTCCAGAGGCCGATTCCGACAAGCCCGGTCAGCGCTGCTCCGATCATCGGTCGCAGATGGGGCACGATCGGCAGCTTTTTGAACAGGGCATGCACGCCGTAAAAAACCTGGATGTAGAGCATACCGGCGAGGGCCAGCACAATCGCCATCGCCCCGTAGGGCAGCAGTTCCAGTGGCGATTCAATCTCGTAACTGATGTCCGCCCCGAACAGCGGCACAAACCGCAGCGACGGTGGCAGCCAGAGGCAGAAGACGGAGTAGGCGACTGCCGATGAGATTGCCGCCGGCACGATGGCATCGCTTTCGATGTCGGCGTCGCGGTAGAGGATTTCCCCGGCAAAGATGGCGCCGGCCAGCGGGGCCCGAAAGATGGCCCCGACGCCCGCCCCCATGCCGGCCGCGAGCATGATGCGGCGGTCGCGGGCCGGAAGCTTCAGCAGCCCGCCCAGGAATGACCCGAAGCCCGCCCCGATCTGGGCGATCGGCCCCTCACGGCCGGCCGAGCCCCCGGTGCCCAGCGTGATGGCCGAGGCGATTGTCTTGATGATCGGAATCCGGCCCCGGATTTCGCCGCGTTTGTTGTGGAAGGCGTCGATGGCCGCATCGGTGCCGTGGCCCTCGGCTTCTGGAGCGAAGGTGTAGACCAAGAGGCCTGAGGCGAGGCCGCCGGCGGCCATCACGGCGACGAGCATCCACGGCTGAAAGCCGTCGTGCTCTGGCAACGCCCCGCTTGCGGTGGGCTGCTCAGCAGGAGGTGACTCAGGCTCACTACCGCTGACGGCGGGTTCGTCGAACAGAGCCCCTTCGGCCGCCGCCTCACCGGCGTGGAACCCGGCGATCTTGTGCAGCGCGGTGAACTGGACGGCCTGGCCGATCACATGGAAGCCGATCGCCCCCGCGCCGGCGACGAGGCCGATGATGGCCGACAGCACGAACCACTTTCCGGTCGACCGCAGTTCGAAGCGTTGCAGAGCGGAAAGAAAGTGGTTCACCGAGGTCGCATCCAGCCAGAAAATTCCGAGCAACGTGGCCCGCACTGCATTACCGAAAGGCTTATCCTACCACACCATTTTCAGGGGGCTGAGCTGGTTCGCTTGACTGCCGTCGGTTGGGCGGCAGAATTATGAGTTGACCCGGGCGATTAGCTCAGTTGGTTAGAGCACCAGCTCGACAAGCTGGGGGTCAAAGGTTCGAGTCCTTTATCGCCCACTCTCTGTCCCTCCCGCAGCCTGCTCGACGGCTTGTGGTCTGCGGCCAGACGCAGCTGCTTGCAGGGGCAATGGGGCGGCCAGTGTTCTGCCGCACTCCTCGCGTTGAGGCTGCACCGCGGTTGGCCTCACCCCTGCGGAAGCAGCAGCTCAGCAGCAGGCTCTGTGAGATCCGCCGTCTCCGCCAGCCATTCCTGCCAGCATTCGATGTAGCGGGCCAGCAACTGCTCAGCGTCGGCGGCGGTGATCGTCTCAGTGTCGTAGCGGAAGGTGACCGTGATCCGGCCGGCATACTCGAAAATGCCGATACCCCAATGGGTCTTCGGCCGCAGCGGCGGCGTGCAGACGTTGAGGTTGTGGCAGCGGGCCCCTTCGAGCCAGAAGAAGTGATCCTCGTCCACGGGAAGCCGCTTCCGTAACCGTCGCGATGGATCACTCAGATTTGTCAGGACTGCCGTCGAGAAACAGGTCGCGCGGCCGAGCACCCACCGCATCAGCCTCGGCCGGTTCGCCAGCAGCTTGAGGCGGGCGAGAAAGTTGACGCCAAACCGTGTCTGCAGCCGTTCGTGGAGTTCTGCCTGGACGCCGGCAAGCAGTTGCACCCAGCTGCCGCACTCAGCAACCCGGCGGTTGAGAAACACGTAGGTGTAGCGGTTCGCCGCCGGCATCCGTTCATCCTCACGGCCCCGCAGATCGCACGGCACCGAAATCCGCACCCACGCCGCGGGATTCACCCCATGACGCCGCTGCCACTGGCCGATCAACGAAAAGAGGATGGCCACCGCGACAGCATTGAGGCTTACCCCGTCCCGTCGCTGGGGGTCCTGCAGCCTGGCGGAGTCTGCGGCCGAGAACGTGTGCGAACAGAGGCCGACACCGACGGCGTCGGCACCACTCGCAGCCCCGTCAACTGCGGCCACAGCCTTGTCGCCACCGCTCTGCGAGGCACCGCCAAGGCTGGCAGCAGTCGCCATCGGCAGGGGACGACGGCTGAAAAACCACCAAAAATTCTGCAGCTTCCAGGCAAACCCCGCAGCCCGACCGATCGCCGGTGGATAGCTGCCGCGGCGATCGAGATCGCTGATGTCAAGCTTAAAGAAGGGATTGTGATGCCGGCTGACGCCCCGCAGGACGGCATACGCCAGGACCAGATCCTGGATCAACATCCGGGCCCCCTGCCCGTCGCAGCAGGCATGATGAAAGAGCAGCTTGATGTCCCAACCGTCAGCCGTCTCCCGCATCCAGCCCTGCAGTCCCGGCGACTTCGTCAGATCGATCGCGGCCAGCCGGGGCTCATCCCGGCGGCTCCGCGGATAGACACCGAGTTCGGGCCAACCGGTCGCCGGGGCGACCCAGGCAGCGGCGCGGCCCGTGGCCTGAATCGTCGCCCGCAGCAGCGGATGCCGACCGATCGCAAAGCGAAAGGCCTCCCGCATCACCCCGGGATCAAGCTGACCTTCGAAACAGAGATTGACCTGAAACACGAGCGGGAACCGCGGCCGGTCGTCACTCCACATGAACCGCTCAAACGGTGTCAACAGCCAGCGACGATCGCTCAACGCCCACGGGGCATGGCTCTTGAGGAGTTCATCGACCCGATTCATCGTCTGAGCCCCTGCCGGCTGCGAGCCCGGCCCCACGCGATCCGACCAGCCCTGACTCGGCCGTGTCCGAAGGCTACCACAGCCGGTGCCATCAACTCGGCCCTGCCGGCCACCGCGAGCGATCTCAGGACCAGGGCCCAATCGGTACAATCCGCATAACCGGCAAGCTCGATCAGCCCTCTGCCGGGCCTAGTATTCGCTCTCGGTTGAAAAAGCCGCGTCTCTCCCCCGCCGGTTCCGACCAGACGCTCACGGCGCCAGCC
>CALAZQ010000173.1 GCA_937926325.1 uncultured Planctomycetaceae bacterium
AGTTCCGTCAGCGGCCCGGTGCTGGAGCCGAAGGCGTCGGCATCGAGGCCCAGCTGCTGCAAGATGGTGACGAACAGGTTGGAGAGCGGCAGGTTGTCGTCGTGCGGGAAGGCGAGGTGGCGACCATGGCGGAAGCCACCGCCGGCCAGCAGGATTGGCAGGTTGGTGTTGTCGTGGGTGTTGGCATCCCCCAGGTTGCTGCCAAAGAGCACCACCGTCCGGTCGAGCAGCCGCTGGTTCCCCTCGCGGCGTTCGGCCAGCATGGTCAGCAGGTCGGCCAGCAGGTCGAGCTGGTGATGATCGGCCTGCTCGAGCTGCTCAAGCTTCTCCGCCGATTGACCGTGGTGGCTGAGGTTGTGATAGCCGTCGGTGGTTGTCCGGTCAGCTGCCAGCCGGAAGGCGGGCGTCGCAAAGGCATCAACCATCAGCGTCACCAGCCGGGTGGAGTCAGTCTCGATGGCCAGCCGGGCCATCTCCAGCATCGCCTCGTAGCCGGTAAAAAAATAGGCCCGGTTGGGGACATCCCCCGGCTTCTCGATCGGCGGTGCCGGCTTGGGCCGGGCCTGCCAGCTGCCGGCCACCTGCAGCCGCTGCTCCAGCTCCCGGATGGAGGTGAGGTATTGATCGAGCCGCCGCCGGTCGGCCGTCGACACCCGCGACTCCAGCCGCCGGGCATCGTCGCCGAGACAATCGAGAATGCTTTCCCGCTGGGCGAGCTGCCGCCGGCGGGCGGCCACCTCAGCCGGGCTGCCGGTGACAAACAGCTTTTCAAACAGCCGGCTGGGCCTGTCCTCCGGTGGAATCAGGCAGCCGTCGCGGGTCCAGGCGAGGCTGCGATTGGCCTTGTCGATGTTCACGCCCAGGTTCAGCGTCGGGAACCGGGTCAGGTGGCCGATCTGCTCGGCGGCAAACTGGTCGAGGGAGATCGTGTTGCGAAAGCCGCTGGCCGTCGGGTTGCGGGCGGCAGTCAGAAAGCAGTTCTCAGTCGAGTGCCCCCCGCGGACATTGGGATGGGACAGCCCGCTGATCACGGTGAAGTCGTCTCGGCGGTCAGCCAGCCGCTGCAGATACGGAGACAACGGGTAGTCCCCGCCTGTTGCCTGCGGAAAGAACGGCTTCGGCAGGATGCCGAGATTGTTGGAAATAAAGATCGCCCGCATCGCTGGCTCGGCTGCCGCTTTGCCCGCGCGGGCCAAACCCTCGAGCCACGGCAGCGACAGGGCAACGCCCGCCCCCCGCAGCAGCCGCCGACGACTGAACCGGTGATTGACAGCTGCCTGCCTCATGATGGTGTCTCCTCGTCCTCACGTATGGCAGCCGCTGGTGGCAGGCCGCGGAAGAGCCGGCTGGTGATGAACTGCCGCAGCAGATCGCCAACGCGATAGCCGTCACCGGCAATCGCGTCGAGCAGCTGCTCCCGCTCGGCCCGATCGGCAAACCGCAACGGGCCGCCAGTGGCATAGATCGTCAGCTGCTCAAGCAGGTTACGGGCCAGCTGCCGCTCGTCGGCGGCCAACAACGCCTTGAGCTCAACGATGCCGGCATAGCGGCGGCCATCGGGCAGGCTGCCAGCCGTGTCAACCGGCGCGGTGAGGCAGTAGGCAAAGTCGTGGCCCGCCCGGTCGATGCCGGTCACCGGCTCGTCGCCCTCGAGCCCGCGGTATGCTTCCCGCCAGCCGCCGCAGATGTCGAAGCTTTCAAGGGCAAAACCGACCGGATCAAACAGCCGGTGACAAGAGGCGCACGAGGCGTCGGCGGTGTGCCGGGCCAGCAGCTCGCGAATCGTCTTCGCCCCGCGGATGTCGGGCTCGACTGCCGGCACGCTCTCCGGTGGCTTGGGCGGCGGCTGACCGAGCAGCCGGGTCATCACCCACGCCCCCCGCAGCACCGGTGAGGTGGTGGTGCCGTTGGCGGTCACCTTCTGAATCGCCGCCTGGGTCAGCAGCCCGCCCAGCGGTGAGCCAGCCGGCAGCGGCACCGGCCGCACCTGATGGCCGGCCAGCGGCGGAAGGGCATAGTGCCGGGCCAGCCGGTCGTTGGCAAAGATGGTGTCGGCCGCCACGATCGACCGGGCCGGCAGGTTGCCGCGAAACAGGGCCGTGACGAAGGCCCGCGTCTCCATGCCCATGCTTTCGACGAGGTAGTCATCAAAGCGATATTCCGGATAGAGCCGGACATCGGGCTCGTCACGCCGCAGCTGCCGCAGGTCGAGCCAGTAGTCGGTGAAGTTTTCGATGAACCGGCTGGCCCGGGGGTCGGCCAGCAGCCGGTCGGCCTCACTGGCAAGCACCTCCGGCCGCAGCAGGCTGCCGTCGCGGGCTTTGGCCAGCAGCGCCTGATCGGGCCGGGTGTTCCAGAGAAAATACGACAGCCGGGCGGCCAGATCGAAGGCGGCGGAACCATCCCCCGCCCCGGCACCCGTCACCAGGCTGAACTGCCGCGGCTCAGGCAGGTAGACCACCTGCGGTGACGCCAGCACGGCGGCGTAGCCCGTCAGCAGTGCCTCGGTAAAGTCCTCGCCTGCAGCCAGGCTGGACTCGACCAGCGACAGGAACGGGGCCAGATCGGCGGGCGTCGGCGGCTGGATGAATGCCCGCTGGGCAAAGGCCGTCAGCAGCCGGGCGGCAGCCGCCGCCGGATCGTCCGGCAGCACCTCGATCGGCAGAGGGCTGCCCGGCTTCGTCCCCCGAAACGGCAGGTCACCAAACAGCAGCCGGTGCGACTCCGGTGGCCACTGCTCTGGCGGCAGCGGCCCGATGATCTCGAGCGACTGGATCGCCACCCCCGGCTGGCCGCCCTCGGGGAACGGCGGATAGCGATAGGTCGGCGGGCCGCCCTTCACGTTGCGGGCCAATGGCACCGGCAGGCCGAGCAGGCTGTATTCAATGGTCTGGCCCCGGTCGAGCAGCACCTCGGTCTCAAAGTCAGCTGGCTCTGGGGGAATATCGAAGATGCCACCGACGGCCCGGACATCACCGGAGACATCGGGGCCGGAGGGCCGCCGGGCCCGGAAGGTCATTGGCAGCGGCCGCGTGGCCGGCACGATGGTGTGGCCCGGCTGCTGCAGCACCGCCCGGGCCCGGAACCGCACCCGATAGCGGCCGTCGTGTTTGGCGACGAACCCCCGCGGATAGCCGAAGTAGGGCCAGTAGGCCGAGCGGAAGATGCAGCACTCGATGGCCGGATCCTGCAGCTTGGTCTGGCTGAGGTTTCGCTGGTCGTGGCCGGACACGGCGATCGCCTTGCCATCGCGGGCGAAGAACATCGCCTCACGGTTGCCGAAGGTGGTGGTGGTCGAAAACAGGCTGGTGGCGATGGCAGCGTAGTGGTCGGGTGGCCGCGGTGTCTCGCCGGGGGCGATCGCCTGCCGGAGGGCCGCCTCGGCGGCATCGAGGGTGGCCGCAAGCTGGATGCGGGAGAAGTCGAGGCCCTCGGCCGACTTGTTGAAGCCGTCACGGACCCGGTCCTCCGGCAGCCGGTCGGCGACGTCGAGCAGCGGCAGGGCCAGGATGTCGCGAAGGGTCTGCTGATACTCCCGCCGGTTGAGACGGCGAAGGGGAACGCGGCCGGCGGCCAAAATGGCCTCGCGGTCAGCCGCCGCGAGTGCTACTTCGAGCCTCGCCAGCAGCTGCTGCCGCTGGCCATCAGGCAGTTCAGCGGGATCAGGGGGCATCTGCCCGTTGGCCACCCGGTCGTGCATCAGGGCAAACCGCTCACGGGTGGTGGCCGCAGCCAGATCAAAGCCGACGCGATCGAGGTCAAGCCCGCCCTCGGCCGCCCCTTGGGCATGGCAGTCGCCGCAGGCCTGCAGCACCAACTGCCGCACCTCTGCCGGTGCCGCGGTCACGCGACCGGCAGACAGCACCGCCAGGGCAACGCCCAGCCAGCAGCCAGTTGGTTGTCGCCAGCCATCCATTTGCCCACCTGCTACTGCAGGACCTCGCTGACCATATCGGCCGCCCGGATCACCTTCGGTGCCAGCCGGCGGCAGTCTGCCTCGGTCAGCCGCGGCGCGATCGCCGTGATCCAGAGCGAGGCGACGGGGTATTCATTGGCATCGAGCACCGCGGCGGCGACGCAGTGATGCCCCTCGACCGTTTCGCCGAGGTCGATCGCCCAGCCGCGATCCCGGACCGTCTTCAGATGCGCGGTAAAGGCCCGTCGCGAGCTGATCGTTGCCGGGGTCAGGGCCTTGAAAGGGTAGTCGGCGAGGATGGCGTCGAGCTCCTGTTCCGGCAGGGCAGCCAGCATCGCCTTGCCCGGGGCCCCGGCATGCAGCGGCCCCATCGTGCCGGCCTCGACATAGCACTTGTAGGGCTGGCTGCCGATCACCCGGTCGAGCACGAGGCAGTCGTTACCGACCCGCACACCCACATGGGCCGACTCACCGGTGGCATCACGCAGCCATCGCATCGGCTCGTAGGAGAGTTGCACGAGGCTGCGTTCATCCCGCTTGGGCTGGGCAATCTTGAGCAGCTGCTGAGTGAGCACGTAGCGGCGGCCGGGCTGCTGCTGCTCGATGTAGCCGTGGGCCTCCAGCGACTTGGTCATCCGGAAGACGAGGTTGGTCGAAAAGCCGAGAGCCGTTTTGATCTCCTGCCGGGTGACACCCTCGGGGTGGGCACTGACAAACTCCAGCACGGCCAGCGCCCGGTCGAGGGCGGGCGTCTGATGGCCGGAATCGCGAATCGTAACGCCGGAGCGGGAGGGTCGCTTGGTGACGGACATGCCGGAGACAATCCTTTCAGCAAAACAGGTAGACAGGAAACAATCTGGTCAGGCAATGATCGGGCGGATCAGCTGGCCGTGAACATCGGTCAGCCGGAAGTCGCGGCCGGAGTGTCGGTAAGTGAGCTGTTTGTGGTCGATGCCGAGCAGGTGCAGCACGGTTGCGTGCAGGTCGTGAATGTCGACCTTGCCTGCCAGAGGGTGGTAGCCATATTCATCGGTCAGGCCGTGGCTGACACCACCACGGACCCCGCCGCCGGCCATCCAGATCGTGAAGGCCCAGGGGTGATGGTCGCGGCCCGGCTCCTTGCCGAAGAGCTCGGTGTTGGGCGTGCGGCCAAACTCACTGGCGAAGACCACCAGCGTTGAATCGAGCAGGCCGCGGGCCTTGAGGTCGGCCAGAAAGGCTCCCACCGGCTGGTCAACCGCCCGGGCATTCTTGGCATGGTTGGTGGCCAGCTTGTCGTGCTGATCCCAGCCACCCTTGACGATCTCGATAAACCGCACGCCCCGCTCCAGCAGCCGCCGGGCCGTCAGGCAGTAGCGGCCAAAGCTGTTGGTCTCTTTGCGGTCCTCGCCGATTCCGTAGGCAGCCAGGGTCGCCGCCGACTCGGCCGAGAGGTTGGCCGCCTCCGGTACCGCCGCCTGCATGGCATGGGCCTTTTCATGGTTGGCAATCGCCGTCTCGATCACCTGGTCGCCTGCGGTGGCAGCCAGAAACTCGGCGTCGAGTGCGGCCAGGGCTGCCAACTTGTGCTGCTGCAGCCGGGCCGACTCCCGCGGCGTGAGGTCAGCCAAGGGCAGCGAGCCGCTTTTGAAAAACTGCGACGCCTGAAAGGCTGGCGGCAGAAAGCCATTGGTGCGGCACTGCCGCTTGTTCGAGCCCATCACCACGAAGCCGGGCAGGTTGGCCGCCTCACTGCCGAGGCCATAGCTGGTCCAGGCGCCGACGCTGGGAAAGCCCTGCAGCAGCGAGCCGGAGTGCAGAAAGCCGATCGCCGACTCATGGTCAGGTGAGGGACCGGTTACTGCATGCAGAAAGGCAAGGTCATCGACATGCCGGCCGATCTGCGGAAAGAGGTCGCTCACCATCTTGCCGCACCGGCCGTAGGGGCGGAACGTCCACGGGCTGGCCATCACGTTCGGCGTCGTCCGGCCGGTGATGTCTTCCTTCTTGTTCGCCAGCTTCAGCGGCTGGCCGTTTTCCTTTTCCAGCAGCGGCTTGTGGTCGAAGCTGTCGATGTGAGAAAGCCCACCATCCATGAAGAACCAGACCACCCGCTCGGCACGGACCGGTAGCGTGGGCCTCGACAGAGCAACCTCGCCTGCAAACCCGCGGTCAGCCAGCAGCCCATTGAAGGCCAGCCAGCCAAAGCCGAGCGCCGATCGTTCGAGCA
>CALAZQ010000174.1 GCA_937926325.1 uncultured Planctomycetaceae bacterium
GAGTACAGCCAATTCGCTCCCCTGCCCCGCGACTCCTTTGCGGCCGGCTAGTCGCCTGGATTAGACTTTAAGGCATGGCAAAAGGCCCGGCACCACTACCGAAACACATCCTCCAGATGCGGGGTTCGCGGCAGGCCGACACCCGCGAGGAACTCGGCACCAAGGTGGACGAACTGCCCGAGCCGCCGGAGTGGATGCGGGAGCCGGCCAAGGCGATGTTTCGCCAAGTCTGCATTTTCACACGCGACATGGGCACTCTGGCCCAGTCCGACACTGAGGTGATTGCCCGCTACGCGATCGTCTGGGATCGATGGCAGGAGGCCGAAAAACGCCTAGCCAAGCTGGAATCGGGCTGGGTCGAGGTTCTGGCCCCCGACGGCTCTTTGCGGTTCTCCCGCCCCTGCTCCTGGCAGGCTCAGAGCAACCACTGCCACGAGCAACTCCGGCAACTGGAAACCGTCCTGGGGTTGACCCCGGCCGACCGCACCCGCATGGGCTACGGCGCGGTCAAGGTCGTCAAAGACCCCGTGGACGAGCTTTTCGATGACGCAGCGTCGGGTTGACATTCGCCAGTTCGCTAGGCTACTGAAGCACACTGAGAGCCCCTTCACGGGCCAGCCGTTCGTGCCGGAGCCCTGGCAGGACGAGTACCTCGACAAACTCTTCAACACCCTCCGCCCCGACGGCCGCCGGCAGTACCAGCGGAGCCTGCTGGCTTTGCCGCGGAAGCAGGGAAAAACGGCCATGTGCGCCGTGATCGGCGCCTACGAGGCATTCTTCGGCGAGCATGGCGGTCAAATTCTGATTGCCGCCGGCGACCGCAAGCAGGCCAGCCTGCTGTTTACAGCCTGCTCGCGTTACATCGAGTCCTGCCCCGGCCTGCTCAAGCGGTGCAAGATATACAAGAACTCGATCGTCGTGCCGAGCACGAATAGTACCATTCAGTTCCTCTCCAGCGAGCACAAAGGCAAGCACGGTTTCAACCCGTCCGTCGTGATTGTGGACGAATATCACGTCCAGCCCAACCGCGATCTGGTCGATGTGCTCGAGTCGGGCATGGGTGCCAGAGCCGAGCCACTCGTGATTTATGTGACAACAGCCGGCATGGATCGCGTCGGCCCCTGCTATGACGAGTGGCAGCGGGCGGTCAAGGTTCGCGACGGCATCATCGACGACCCGACCTTCCTGCCGTGCATCTACGCCGCCGAGGACGATGCCGACCCCTACTCGGAGGAGACGTGGAAGTCCGCAGCGCCGAACTACGGCATCACCGTGCGGAAAGAGTTCATGGAGCGAGAGGCCGCTCTGGCGAAGGAGTCGGTGTTTCAGGAACTCAAATTTCGGACACTTTATTTGAACCAGTGGTGTTCAAATGGTGCTGACAAATTCTTCCGTACCGGCCAGTTTGAAGCCTGCGGCCAGCCGCTGCGACCACCTGGCGACCGGCCCTGCTACTGCGGCCTCGACCTGTCGAGTACACAAGACACTACGGCATTTGCTGCTGTTTGGCCGGGGTTAGACGAGAACGGCAGCCCTGACGGCACCTACGATGCCTTCGCTCACGTCTTCATCCCAGAGGCCAACGCCGATCGCGCTGAAGCCCCCTACCGCCAATGGGCCAAGGACGGATTCTGTAGAATAACGGAAGGAGACATTACGGATTATGACGTGGTTCGCGACTACGTCCTCTCGTTTTGCGAGGAAAACGTAGTCCGCGGCGTGGCAATTGACCGCTGGAATGCCACCCACATTACAACCCAACTCGTGAACGAGGGCATTGATGTAAAGCCTTATGGGCAGGGCTATGCCTCAATGTCGGCGCCCACAAAACTGCTCGAAACCCTCGTGATCGCACAAAAACTGCGTCACGCCGGCAACCCGCCCCTCGTGCTGCACGCCAGCAACATTCAGGTTCGCCAGGACGACGCCGGGAACATTAAACCAACAAAAAGTAACTCAAACTCGACGAGCCGAATTGATGCGGCCGTCGCTCTGATCATGGCGCTGGGCCTCGCAAGTGCCGAGGTCAAGGGAATCGACGACGACCCCCAACTGGTGGTGTTCTAAATGCCGGAAACTCAGTACGCCGAGGCAGGCGACCTCTACGAGATGCGGGCCAGCCTCTCGCGCGTCTTCGAGGAGATCATCGAGAGCAGGAAGGGTGCCGGCGGCGTCTACATCTCCCCAGAGACAAGCCTCTACTGCTCGGCCGTCCTGGCTTGCGTCCGCACGCTCTCCGAGAGCATCGGCGCGATGCCGTTCAACGTCTATCGCCGCATCCCCGGCGGCGGCAAGGAGATCGCCGAGGAGCATCCCCTGCAAGAGGTGCTGGCCTACCAGCCGAACGACTGGATGACCAGCTTCGAGTGGCGGGAGTGGATGACCAGCCAGATGCTCCTCTGGGGCAACGCCTACTCGCTGATCAAGCCGGGCCGCCGCGGCAGCGTCGATCAACTCCTGCCGCTGCACGCCTCGCGTATGGAGATCGTCCGGCTCGAGAACGGCCGGCTTCAGTATCAGTATCGCGAGGACGGCAGCCCGACGCCGACGATGTACCGGCAGGATCAGATTTTCCACCTTCGCTGGCTCTCGAGCGACGGCGTGACCGGCTACGTCCCGACGACGCTGGCCGGCGACGCGATCTCGCTGGCCCGAGCGACGGAGCTCTACTCGTCGTCGTTCTTTGCGAACGGCGCCCAGAGCGGCACCTACATCGAGACTGATCAGCCCTTCAAGCCGGAGGCTATCCAGCGGTTCAAGCAGCAGTGGAACGAGGCTCACCAGGGGCCAGACAAAGCGTTCAAAACGGTCGTCATGCCGCATGGATTTCACAAGAAGTCCGACCCCGTCAACAACCAGCACAGCGCCCTGGTCGAGACACGCCGCTTCGCCGTCGAGGAGGTGGCTCGCATCTTCCGGTTGCCGTTGCACATGCTCGGCGAGTTGACGAATGTTCGGCACAGCACGGTCGAGCAGTCCGCGATCGACTTCGTGACTTTCTGCATCTACCCGCACACTCGCCGCTGGCAGTTTGCCTGCCGCCGCGACCTGATCACCGAGGATCGCGAGTATTTCGTCGAGTTCGACACGACGGCCCTCCTGGCCGGCGACTTCGCCGCCAGAGCCCAGTTCATGCGGGAGGCGTTCAACATGGGCGCTCTGAGCGTGGACGAGGTTCGCGCTCAGATCGGCTACAACCCCCTGCCCGACGGCCTGGGCGACAAGCGGTTCGTGCAGGTGAATATGCAGTTGCTCGACGCTTTCACCGTGGAGACGCCGAACGGTCAACCGGAGCCGGAGCCCTCGCCCTCCTCTCCAGCCAGCGACGAGTCGCCGGCAGGAGAGGACGACGCCCTCGACGGCAACGAAGGCCCGACGCCGGCAGACGCCGCGGTCACCGATGCCCGCGAGGCGCTCTTCCGCACGACGCTTCGGCGGCTCGCTGCGGTCGAGGCCGACGGGATTCTGGAACGACGCAACAAGCCTGCCAAGTTGCAGGCGTGGCTCGAGAGCCACGAGCAGCGAATGAAGACGGAACTCCATGACGCCGCATTGGCGACTGGACGCGACATCGACACATTCGCGGTAGAATGGATGGAAGAGACGAGGGAGCGGCTGCTGGAGTGTCATCGCTCCGGCAAGCCTTACGAGGAGGCAACGGCCCAATGGACGGAACGTGCGAACTTGAGCGAAGGCTGATCTCTGAGCAGCCAGGGCTGGAGGTGAAGGCCGACGACAACGGCCGCACCGTCATCCGCGGCTACGCGGCCGTATTTGAGTCCGAATCGCAGGACTTGGGCGGGTTCGTCGAGGTCATTGAACGCGGCGCCTTCGATGAAGTCATGCAGTCGAGCCCCGACGTGTTCGGCAAGTACAACCACGAGCGGGTGATCGGGCGAACCTCCAGCGGGACGATGCGACTTTTCGTCGATGAGCGCGGCCTCCGCTACGAGATCGACCCGCCGCGGGCTGCCGCTGATCTCGTCGAATTGATCGAGAGAGGCGATGTCCGCGGATCAAGCTTCGCCTTCCGTTCCCGCCCTGCTGACGAGCAGTGGAAGCGGGACGACAAAGGCCGAATGATCCGCCGAATCAAGAAGTTCTCGTTCCTCGGCGATGCCGGCCCCGTCGATACGCCGGCGTATCTTGCCACCGAGAGCTACGTCTCCAAGCGAGCCCTCGAGATGGCCCAGGCCGAGACTCGCGCCGAGGCCGACGAGATCAGTGTCGGCGACTTCGTCGAGTGGGAGTTCTCCAACGGCAAGTCCCGCGGCCGGATCACCCGCATCGTCACCGACGGCCAGATCGAGGTGCCCGACTCGTCGTTCACCATCAACGGCACGCCGGACGACCCCGCGGTGATGATTCGCATCTATGACCGCGACGGGGACGGCTGGGAGGAAACCGAGCGGCTGGTCGGCCACCGGGCCAGCACGCTGACGAAGATCGACCCGCTGCCCGAGCCCTCCGAAGACGACGACGAGCGGGAAGTCTCGCTGCGGCCGACGGCCGGGATGGCGTCGGCGGCCCGCCGCGGCCTCGAACTGCACGAAAAGGGCTTGAGCGGCGACGGCTTGAAGCCAGAGACGGTCGCCAGGGCGAATCGCCTGTCCCGCCGGGAGGAGATGAATCCCGACTGGGTTCGCGAGATGAATGCCTGGTTCGCCCGGCACGAGTCGAGCAAGACCGCCGGCTGGGATGAGCCGCCGGACTACTCGCCGGCCTACGTCGCGTGGCTTCTCTGGGGCGGAAATGCGGCCAAGAACTGGTCGGCCCGCAAGGTCGCTCAACTCGACGCCGATCGAAGCGTCGAGGAGCCGGCCGAAGAGCGAGAGACGCAGATCACCGTCGAGGTCAGTGCCGACACGACTGACTTCATGGCGAAGATCGCCGGCCTCAAGGCTGCGATTCTCGCGACTCCCTTGCACGGCAAGGGCTTGTGAGGATACACTACAGGTAGATACATCGCTTTGCAGGGGAATCTGCAAAGGACAGCACGAGCAGCGTGAGGATTCACGATGCGGCGCGCTAGCGGGAACACCCGCCGGCCGCCGCATTTGCGTTTGGCCGGCTCAACAAGGAGCAAGGCCAAGATGCCCTCGAATCTCAAGCGACTTCAGGATCGTGCCGCGGCGATTGCCGCCCGGATGACCGAACTGGCCGACATCGACGAGCGGTCGGAAGAGCAGACCGCCGAGCTTCGGAAGCTGTCCGAAGAGGCCGACACGGTCAAGGCCGACCTCGAGTTCGAGGGTCGCCTCGCCGACAAGGAGAAGGAACTCCGAGCCGTCGTCGAGAAGGCCGCTCCGGCTCCGGCTCCCGCCCCCGTCGAGGAGCGGAAGGTCGAGATTCGTCCGATTCAGCCGCACTACACGTCGCTCCGAGCCTTCAACGAGGGGCCGGATTCGGTCGAGAGCGCGTATCGCTGCGGCCGGTGGCTTCGTGCGACCGTCTTCAAGAAGGAAGACGACATCCGGTGGTGCCGCGACCACGGCGTCGAGGCCCGTGCGATGGGCGAGAACAGCAACGCCACCGGCGGAGCCCTGGTGCCCGAGGAGTTCGCCTCCCGCGTGATCCGGCTCGTCGAGGAGTTCGGCACGTTCCCGCCCGCTGCGGAGAACGTGACGATGACCCGCGACACGCTCGTGATCCCGAAGCGGGTCACCGGCACGACGGCCTACTTCGTGGGCGAAGGCTCGGCGATCACCGAGAGCGAGCCGACCTACGCGAACGTCAGCCTGGTCGCCAAGAAGCTGGCCGTCTCCTGCCGGATGAGCACCGAGATCGTCGAAGACGCTCTCGTCTCGATCGCAGATTCAGTGGCTACGGAATTCGCGACTTCTCTGTCGTATAAGATCGACCTCTGCGGCTGGCTTGGGGACGGAACCCAGGGCACCTACGGTGGCATCAACGGCGTGGTCAACAAGATCAACGACGGCTCCTACACCGCCAGCGTCCACTCGGCCGCCAGCGGCAACACGTCCTTCGAGACGCTCGACATCGAGGACTTCCTCGGTGCGATGGGCAAGTTGCCGATCTACGCCCGAGCCGGGGCCGCCTGGTACGTTTCTCCCGCCGGCTACGCCGCGAGCATCGCTCGCCTGAAGTATGCCGCCGGCGGAAACACCGTCGAGAACGTCGGCAACGATGCTGGTGAGTCGTTCCTCGGCTACCCCGTCCGGCTCGTCCATGTGATGAACAGCACCCTCGGGGCCGATGCGAGTGCCGTCAAGGTTCTCTTCGGCAACCTGGGCCTGTCCAGCATCTACGCCCGCCGGCGTGACTTCAGCGTTCGCCTCTACGATCAGGTGTACGCCGTCAATGACCAGCTTCTTCTTCAGGGCACGATGCGGTTCGACATCAACCATCACAGCCTCGGTGACACCAATGAGGCTGGCCCCGTGATCGCCCTCAAGACCGCCGGCTCGTGATAGCCACCAACCAAGGAGTTCATCCCAGATGATCCACGCCCAGTTCGAGAAGTTCGCTGCCACGCTGCCCACGGCTGCCGTTGGCTCCACGGCCACCAGCACCCTGACGATCGACCGCCTCGGCTACGATCACGTCAGCGTGTCGGCCATTCGGGCCAGCAACGCCTCCACGGTGTTTGCCAGCGTTCTCAAGGTCGAGGAGTCCGACAACAACTCCGACTACACCGACGTGACGGCTCTGGTTGGTGGCGGCACCGGCGGGTTCACGATCCCCGCGGTCAGCGACACCAACTCGGCAGCGATCGTCCAGATGGACATCGACTGCAAGGCCAAGAAGCGATACCTGAAGGTCAGCATGACGCCCGGCGCGTCGGCCACCCTCGGCATCGTCGCTGGCATGAGCCGTGCGGAGGTCGCCCCGACCAACGCCGCTGGCAAGGGTCTGATCGGCTGGGTGGTTGGCTGAGTCCCGTACACAGCGGGACGGCCAGGACGGCCGACAAAGGCGCAGGGAAGCGCGCCCGCTCCTACAAGGAGCGATAGATGCTTGTCCGCGTTGGTGATTGCGAGGCCGACCTCAAGGTGGCTGCTCTGATGAGCACGCCCCGCTTGGGCTTCACAGACAACTTCTTCTGTGTGGCCCAGGCTCTTGCGCCTCATCGCATCTCGCCGATTAAGCACACCGGCGCGTTCTGGGGCCAATGCCTCCAGACCGTGATGGAGGACGTGATCGACGAGCACGACGTAATCCTCACGTTCGATTACGATACGATCTTCACCGCCAAAACGGTGGAGGCTCTTCTGACGCTGATGATGTACTCCGGCGTCGATGCGATCGCCCCGCTCCAGACCAAGCGTGAGGCCAATACGGTCATGTTTGCCCTCCCCGGCGTGAAGCCGGAGGACAAGATGACCGTCGAGGACGACTGGTTCTCGAAGCCCGTGCAACTGGTCGAGACGGCCCACTTCGGCTGCACGTTCATTCGCACCGCGGCCCTCAAGAAGGTCAAGAAGCCCTGGTTCATCGCCAGCGCCAACGAGAACGGAGACTTCCGCGGCGGGCACGTCGATGAAGACATCCACTTCTGGCGGTCGTTCGCGGGGGCCGGCAACAAGTTGGGCATCGCCACCCAGATCAGCGTCGGCCACGCCGAACTGATGATCACCTGGCCCAGCCGCAACTCGCCCGATGGCAAAGTCTTCCAGCACTGCACCGACTTCTGGAACAGCGACCGGCATCCGCCCGAGGCGGCCTGGGGGTTCATCAAGTGAAGATTCGCGTCCTCAAGAGTTTCAACGGCTATCGCGTCGGCGCGGTGTTCGACTGGGGCGACGGCATGGCCCGCGTGATGATCGCCCGCGGAATGATCGAGGAAGTCAAGGAAGACCCCGTCGAGCGGGCCGTCGCGGCCCAGGACGTTGAGCAGGCTGTCGTGAAGCAGCCGATCAAGAGGAGGAAGCGCAAGTGACTGTCACGATCGTCTACGGCTCGCCGCAGAACCCCGACTCGTCGATCACGCCGTACCGCAGCCTCGTGCGGGCGACCCCGCCAGCCGCCGAGCCGGTCAGCCTGGCCGAGGCGAAGACGCAGTGTCGCGTCGATACTTCGGATGACGACGCCTACATCTCGTCGCTGATCACCTGCGCCCGCGAGTACATGGAGGAGGTTCTCGACCTCTCCATGATCAACCAGGCCTGGCAGGCCCGCTATGACGTGTTTCCGCTCTGGGAACTGATTCTGCCTCGCCCGCCGATGGCGGCGGCGGCCGTGACGATCACATACCGCGACGAGGCTGGCAACGACCAGACGCTGCTTTCTGCCAGCAACCAGTTTCAGGTGGACTCCAACATCGTCCCCGGCCGCGTCTACCCGCTCTACAACGAGGTCTGGCCGGCGGTTCGTGGCGACGAGAACAGCGTGACCGTCGAGTGGCAGGCCGGCTACGGGGCCACGGGAGCCAGCGTGCCGAGCATCCTCAAGCAGGCGATGCTCCTCCTCGTTGCCCACTGGTACGAGATGCGGCAGCCCGTTTTCGCCTCGTACTCACAGGTCATTCCTGTCCCGCACACGTTTGAGACGCTGATGGCGGCGAGTGGCTGGGGGGGCTACCGATGACGCTCCAGGCCCAGGTGCAGGCCGCTGTCGCGGCTCGCGTCCACCGGCAGAGCGGGCTCACCTCGTCCGTCGAGGATCACACGGTCGATTTCACGGTGGACGTGGGCGACTGCACGGCAGTCTGGAGCGACCGCCGCGTGATCGGCCTGGGCGGCTATGACCAAGTCAACCTGGCCCAGGAGGGCTTCAGTGTCGTCAAGCTGCTGTACATCAGGAACCTCTCCGAGAACCACCAGATCGCCCTGTCGGCCGGCTGGACGGGCAGCCAGTTCAGCGTGTTCCTGCCCGACACGGTGGCCTGGAACTTCTCGCCGATGATCAACCTGGGCGGCCTCTCGCTGCGGGGCTACCCGATCCGCGAGGGCGGGACGTTCATGCTGTCGTGCCCGAACAGCGACGGCTTCGGCACGACTGCCGGCGGGAGCCTCCTCCGCATCGGTGGCACCGGCAACGAGGAATACGAAATCTACGTCATGGGAACTTAGACCAATGCCTCTCAATGCCCAGATTCTGCTGTCGATCCTCGCCCACGAGTCCTCGAGCGGCGACATCTCGGAGACGCTGCGAGCCACCCCGGCCTCGTACTCGCTGGAACTATCCGACGGCACCGGCGCGAACCAGGCCCAGGTGGTGTGGAGCGACTCGGTCACGCAAGCGTCGCAGAACAACGACATCGACCTTCAGGCTCTCTCCGACGACCGCGGGACGGTGACGTTCACGGCGATCAAGGCGATCTATATCGCGAACACCAGCGAGTCGGCGAATGTTACTGTGCAGAAATACACAGAAACTGACGGCACGCCCGCATTCTCGAACCCTTGGCTTTCTGGGCCGTTTCAGACGCAGAATTATGTCTCGACCGGCGGCGTGGACGTGGCTTTCCTGCACTTGAACGCCGGAGGCGCCGCGGCCATGTTTTCGCCGACAGCGGCCGGGTACTCGGTCACCGCCTCGTCGAAGATTCTGCGAGTGAACGCCGCCCCCGGCGCCACCTATGACATCATCATCATCGGCGAGGGCACGATCGCATGAGCCTCGACATCGGCAAGATGCGAGAGCGGGTGACGATTCAGTCGCCCCGCGAGGTTCGCAGCCGCTCCGGCGAGACGACGCTGGCGTGGGACACGACCGTCGCGACGGTCTGGGCCGCCGTCGAGGGGCTCTCGAGCCGGGACATCATGCAGGCCCAGCAAGCCAACGTCGTGGCGACCCACCGGATTCGCATCCGGCATCGCGACGACGTGACGCACGAGCACAGGATAGTCTGGAGGAATAGGACGATGGAGATCGCCAGCGTCACCGACCGCATGGGCCGGGAGATTCTGGAGATTCTTGCAAGGGAGTTGACTTAGCATGGCTATCGTTACCCCATCGACGACGCAGCGTATCGTCCG
>CALAZQ010000175.1 GCA_937926325.1 uncultured Planctomycetaceae bacterium
CAGCAGTGCGACGCATCAAGTTGAGGTATCCGGCAACACCATCCCGCAGCAACCGCACACAGGCCTTGCGATCACGACTGACGGTGTGCCGGCAACGAACGGGGGCGTCGACGGTTACGGGAACACCTTGTCATGGACCGCCGCGGGCCGCACTTTTCAACCGGCGTTCCCCCAGGACAATCTCCCCAAGTGCTCGAAGAGGGTAAGCTTTTGCGCGGCGAGAATCGTCTCCAAAGGTTTTCGATGAGCCGTGGCGAGGCCACGGTATGCCGCAGTGCCACACACAACCTGCAAAACGCGTCACTACCGGTTGCCTGGGCGGGCGTTGCTGTTCGCGGCAAGCTGGCTTGTGATGGCGTCCTGGGGTCAGGCGGCACAGGAAGTCACCGACCTGCCGCTCCGACGCGTGCTTGTTATCGATACTGAAGGTCCCACGCGGCCAGCGTTCGTGCAGTTTATGGAGGGCTTTCGCGCAGAGATCGCGAAGCAGGAAGGCACCCATTTCGAGGTCTTCACCGAAAACCTCGAGCTCTCGCGGATGGGCCGTGATGCCACTGACGACCGCACGATGACGTGGCTCCTCGAGAAGTATCGGGGATGGCCGTTTGACGTGATCGTTTCCACAAGCGATGCCACGCGCAGATTTGTGCTGAGCAATCGATCTCAGTTTGGCTCGCAGACGGAGATCGTGAGCGTCGAGCGGCTCCCGCGAAAAGCGATGGCAGACGCCAAACACGTCTCGATTCTTTCCTGCGACATGCCCGAGGCGGCTCGCCAAACCGTCAGGCTCGCATCGCGGCTCTTTCCAGAACTCCGCGAAGTTGCATTTGTCGCTCAAACCCGGTCGCATCCGAGGGCTGCGGAAGCGGTTCTCAAGCAGCTCCAGCTCACGACAGAACCCATCGGCCTCAACTTCCTGCCCCTTGTCGATCTTCCGTTGAGAGAACTCCGGGCCACCCTGGCTGCATTGTCGAGCCAGACGGCTGTTGTGTTTCTGAACTACACCGTGGATGAAGACGGGAACGACTACGTGCCAGCCGAGTTGCTGGAGTCGCTTTGCCGCGAGTCGGCGGCACCATTTTTTGGCATGTCTGAAACCTATCTCGGCCGGGGCGTCGTGGCTGGCGTCGGGTTTTCTCTGCGGGAGGTCGGGCGGGAGGCGGCAGAACTCGTGAGGTCGTCCGCATCGATTGAGGAGCAGGCCGTGCATGCTGTCGCACCTGAGATCCTGATCGATGCCCGCGTGCTGGACCGGTTTGGCATTCCTCGCGACCGGCTTCCAGCCGACGCACGCGTGCTCTTCGATCCCCCCCGGTTCTGGCAGGAGTATTGGCTGCAGATCACCGCAGGCGTGGCGGTGCTCGTGATTCAGGGCGTGTTGCTGCTCGCTCTGGCAATCCAATACCGGCGGCGGGTCCGGGCCGAACAAACCGTCAGCGAACAGCGTGATCAGCTCGCCCATGCAGGCCGCGTGTCGATGATGGGCCAGCTCGCCGCGGCCCTCGCCCATGAGCTCGGCCAGCCGCTCGGCGCGATTCTCAATAACGTCGATGCCGCAGCCAGCCTCTTGCAGAACGACTCCTCGGAAAATGCGGCGGAACTCCGCGACATCATCTCAGACATTGCCGCCGACGAGGAGCGGGCGGATCTCGTGCTCGGGCGGATCCGATCGATGATCAGGCGGCAGACATTCACGGTGTCCCGTATCAGTCCCATCGCGGTGGTCCGCGATGCGGCGACGCTCGCGCAGGTGCGGCTGAAGAATGCGGGCATCTCACTCGCCGTCGACTGCCCAGCGTCACTCCCGGAGATCGCGGGCGATTCCATCCTGCTTCAACAGGCCCTGCTCAATCTCATCAACAACTCAGCCGATGCCATTGGAGCAGCGGGCGATCGGCAAGGTTTGGCTGGTGCCGTTACGATCCGCCTGAGGCAGGAGGACCGATCGGCCGCCTTTTCCGTGAGTGACAATGGCGGTGGCATCGACGAGCAGACCCACTCCGTTGAGCAGGTGCTGCAGCCCTTTCAGACCAGCCGAGCTGAAGGAATTGGCATGGGCCTTCCGATTGTAGCGACGATTGCTGAGCAGCACGACGGCAGCCTGCGGCTGGATAATCGCCCGGGCGATGGGCTGACGGTAACATTGACGGTGCCCTTTGCGGTGTAAGCAGAGTCCTTGCAGAAGAGGAGACGTATTTCGTGACAAAGACTGTGCATGTTGTCGACGACGACGATTCATTCCTGCGGAGCATGGGCCGACGACTGCGAGGCCACGGCTACACCGTGGAAACCTACCGGTCGGTCGCAGACTTTCTGCTGCGGCCGAATCCGCAGGCTCCCGGCTGCGTGCTCACCGACCTGCAGATGCCGCATCGGGATGGTTTTGAGCTGCAAGACAGGCTCACTGAGTCGAGCAACCCGCTCCCTGTTGTCTTCGTGACGGGCAAAGGAGACATCCGCACGAGTGTGCGGGCGATCAAAGCCGGTGCCGAAGATTTTCTCACAAAGCGAGTCTCGAATGACGAACTGCTTCAGGCCATCGAGCGGGCACTCACCCGCTGTGATCAGGAGCGGACCGCCAAGAGGCAGCGACAAGAGGCCCGCGCGAAAATCGCAGCCCTCACCCCGCGTGAGAAGCAGATGCTGCTCGGGATTGTCCGCGGCGTGCCGATTCGAGACTACGCCGAAGAACTTGGCGTCGCGGAGCGGACCGTCAAACACTATCGCACCCTGCTCACACGAGAACTTGGC
Organism: uncultured Planctomycetaceae bacterium; assembly: GCA_937926325.1. Classification (GTDB taxonomy): domain Bacteria; phylum Planctomycetota; class Planctomycetia; order Pirellulales; family UBA1268; genus UBA1268. The sequence continues at coordinate 2,752 of CALAZQ010000175.1, forward strand.
CTGACCGCTGCCGTGGATCTTGCCCGGCTCGTGCAGGATGCGGGGCTCACGGTCGAGCAGCTTGCGGAGATGGCAGAGGAGTAGGCCTGCTCTGTGGGAGGCGTTTCCACCACCGCGTCTTTGGTCCCCAACATTCTGTTGGTCTCCATCGGTATCCTCCTGGCCCTCTCCTCTCATTACGGAAGGGCAGCTGCCTCACCCATCAGTGGCACAGAGGGTCAGGCGTGTTGCAAAAATTGCCTGGCTCGGAGTCACAGGGTAGGTTGAATCGAGTGGATATCAGCGGTGCTCTGGACTGAGGCCAATTTGGATAGGCAGCCATGCGAGATCGAAAAGTGAGTGGTTTGGCTGCCGGCTTTCAGAGGATTGCTTCTCGGGCCTTGAAATTCAATCGAGGGCGTCGATCAGGTCGCCAGCCACGATCGCTTGCTGGCAGACTTGAATGCCTGGAGGCTCGGCTTGCCCTGGCGGGCGATAGCGCCGCCAGTGGGTTGGCACAGCTGCAACCTGCTGCAGCCGTCTATTTTTCTGATTCGCTCATTGGGCCGACCCCGATTGTCTTTACTGAAAGCCAGATTGTCGGAAATGAGATTCCCAGTTTCGTCATCCAGGCTGTCGCCAATGGTGTGGTCGAAAAGTGGGATGCCAGCACTGAGACCTGGCTGACCCTTTCAACCACACCGACAACCTCGAACCCTACCGTTCTGCTGAATATGCTCAACACGCTTTGGGTCCAGCCGGGGGACAGGCTGCGCTGGATTCCCGGTAGTGTCACGGGCAGTCCGACGGAACGAGCTTTTGAAATAATTGGTTGGGACGATGGTGTTGCCCCGCCACCGATTGAGCCAACAGCACCGACGGCAGTGCAAGATCTTGCCATTACGGCGACAGGGGAAGGGGAGTTGACTCTTTCATGGAATAAACCGGCAAGCGGTGATCCGACTCGCTACACCGTCACGTCATACGGCATAAACGAGTCATCAGTCGTCATCACGCCAGATACATCCTTGGTGTTCGCCGGCCTCTCGCCATCCGTCGCCCATGTGTTTTCAGTGACAGCGAGCAATGCAACCGGCACCGGCCCAATGGAATTGGCCGAAAAAAGTGCGAATGAAAACGTAGCGAGCCAGCCAACAGACTTGTTGGCGACTCCCGGGCCACAAGCGGGTCAGATGACGCTTTCCTGGCAGCCACCTGAGGACGATGGTGGGTCATCCGTTATTTTCTACACAGCAACCATCTATCAGGGTGGACAGCAGCAGACAATTACCACAAGTTCCACCAGTCATACGTTCACCGAACTGGGGGCGGGTGGCGGGCCGTTGCTGTTTCGTGTGCGAGCGGTCACCTTTGCCGGCAAGGGTTTGCCGGCATCACTTGCCGTTGCCGCTGACGGCGTTCCGCTGCCCCTTCCCCCAAGTAATCCTTATATGGGGCTTGAGGGGACGTCGACAATGCACGCCAACGCGGCTTCGTCCGATGCAACCGTCTTTTCTGGGCCTGGTGCAAGCAATCTTGAGTTCGTCAAGAACTTTGATCTCAATGCAACGATGCCCTCCATCCTGATGGCTGAAAATGGGGCACTGGTATGTGTCGGTGTTGGCACGTCGATCGCAAATGCCCAGACTCCGATTGTCATGCTGCTCTCCCCGAAGACACTTGAGGTGCTGGATCAGGTCAAGCTGGTCAAGCCACAGTCGGGGAATCTGGCCGGTGGGCTCTACAACTATCTCGACCAAAATGGTCGCCTCGTACTCGTCAATGCGGATGGGTATCTGCAGTGGTACTCCAACAACTACGACGCTGCGACCGATACCGGAACGCTGACGCTCGAACAGCAGGTCGACATCGGCCAGCCAATGGTGGTAGGCCTGGTGCCAGACTACGAGGGCCGCATCTGGTTTGCGACACAGGGTTCACTGTCGACGCTCGAGCCACCGGCGGTGATGGGTTTCTACGACCCGTCGAATGGCCAGACAAAAACATTCAGCCTGCCGGCCGGTGAGATGGTTGCCAACAGCATCTCCTCTTCACCAGCTGGTGTGGCGGTTGCGACAACAACTACCCTGTCACTCTTCAAGGCTGATGGCCAGGGTGAGATACAGCAGGTCTGGCGACAGGTGTACGAGAATAGCGGTGACCGCAAGCCCGGTCAGTTGAGTCCTGGAACGGGGTCAACTCCCGTCTTCTTCGGTCCGTCAACCGGCTATGAGTATCTTGTCATCACTGACAACGCGACTGCACCAGGTACAGACAATAAAACGCCAGCCGAGCACGTAAACATCTACGACGTTTCGACGGGCAGTTTGGTGGCACAGGCAGACTTCCTGACGCCGACGAACTCAGGAACAGAAAACGCACCGATTGCCGTCGGTGACCAGGTCTTTGTGCCGAGCACATACGGTTATTGGTATCCACCGCCATCGGAGACGCCGAGCAACTCGGTGCCGACGCTCCAGGATGCACCGTTCGTCGGTGGTGTGCAGGGAATGACGCTGGCCAGCGGTGGGACAGTTCTGCAAACCAACTGGGGAGCGACCAACACCGTGCCGTCGTCGGCACTGCCACGGCTTTCGCTCGCCGATAATCTGATTTACACAATCATCGTTGACTCAGAAAAATCAGACGCCACAAATCAAACGACAGCCAGCTATTCCTTTGCTGCGATTGATGCGGCGACGGGAGACATCGTTGGGGTGCCACTGCCGCTGGGGTCCAACACGTTCCACGGTGACTACCCCAGTTATCTCAACACCAGCCAGTACACCTGGAACACGCTGCAGATGACCGGTGTGATCAGCCCGTCGGGTGTGTTCTATCAGGGAACAGCCGCCGGCGTGTTCATGGTGCGTCAGCGACAGGCGACGTGAGAAGTGCGACTGACGTCTGTTATCGAATAAGCGAAATATTCGCATTGCGGCAACTGCGCCAGTGCTGCTGATGGACGCGTTCTGAGAAAGACGAATTACTCTGATGGGACGTTTTATCAGGGATAGCCTCACATGGGAGTAGGTGACATGTTATTGACAGGTCGCTTGTTTCGTCGCTGGAACTGGAAACAGGCGGCACAGATCCCACACAGAAAAAGGCAGCGGGCTTCGTTGCTTGGCGGTGCCGAACGACTCGAGAATCGGTGCTTGCTCGCAGCCGACAGCGGGTTGGCTGCGTCTTCTACATTGGAGCCGTCAGCGGCGGTCTATGTCGCTCAATCGATGATTAATGGGCCCAGCCCAATCATTTTCAGTGAAAGCCAGATCATCGGGCATGAGGTTCCCAGTTTCGTAATTTCCGCGATTGCCAATGGTGTTGTCGAAAAATTTGAGCCAGCAAGCGGGGGCTGGGTGCCAGTCTCGCTGACACCGAATACCAGTAATCCCGCCGTCTTGCTCCAGATGCTCGACACCTGCTGGATTCAGCCCGGCGATCGGATCCGCTGGATTCCAGAGAATGCCGGCGGCGGACTATCCGAGCGAGCCTTTGAGGTGCTTGGCTGGGATCAAACCAGTGAGCCAACACCTGATATTCCCAGCACGGTGCCAACCGCAGTAGAGGATTTGTTGCTTGCGACAACAGCCGGGGATGTGCTCACCCTGTCATGGAATGCACCGGGCAGTGGTGACGCAACGAGCTACACGGTGACCAACCTCGACGTCGGGGCATCGACCATCACAATCACTGACGACACGCTCTGGTCGTTTTCCGGCCTCGATTTGAGTGCTGAGCACGTCTTCAGTGTGGCTGGCAGCAATGACCTGGGAGCCGGCCCAGCGACTACCATCACCTACACGCCACCAACCGATCAGACGGTGACGTTTTCACCGGTCACCCCGTGGGACGGGGCCTATACGCTCTCATTGACTGAATATGACATGGGGGCTGCTGAGGTGCCGACGCTGCAGTCTTACGCTTATGGCACGCTGGATGAGCAGTGGGTTCTGCTGGCTGGGCGGACCAATGGGCTGCATGGCTTTGGGCCTTCGGGCACGGTGAATTTTCCACCGAAATATCAGAACACGGACGTCTGGGTGATTGACCCGATTACCAAAGAAACGTGGAGTCGCTCGCTTGCCGACGCCAGCAGTGGCTTGACGCAGGACATGATCGACAGCCTTTCCGCCACGAACACGCAGGTGTTTCAGGACGGAGACACACTCTTTGTGGTCGGTGGCTATGTCTACACCAATGGTGAATTCACCACATATAACGCGCTGTCTGCGATTCACATGCCATCGCTCGTTGCCTGGGTGAAGGGAGTGGATGCCACGCTCGATGCCAAGGCAATCGTGCAGGTGGCGGGAGACGAAGCAACGGATGGTTCGTACGAGGGCGGCTACTTTCAGGTGACGGGTGGTTCACTGAACCGTCTTGGAGACCGCTATCTGCTGGTCTTCGGGCAGAACTTTGACGGTCCCTACACGCCCGGCCGAAATGGCGTCTATACGTCGCAGATCAGGACTTTTGAAATTGCCTATGACTATGACGCCGGCACGCTTGGCTACACCAACCTTGGGGTCAGTCCCAGCGGTGGTGACCCCAGCCTTTATCGCCGCCGAGACCTGAATGTCTTCCCGACACTCGCTCCGGGTGTTGCTGGGCCGGAGCAAGGCGTCACCGCGCTTGCCGGCGTGTTCTACAACGGAACGAGTGTCTGGACAGTGCCCGTCGAAGTTGGAGCCGATGGGGTGCCGACAACGATCGATCCTGCCACTGACCCAAGCGTATTCAAGCAGGCAATGAACCATTACGCGTCAGCAGCGATCGGACTGTACTCAGAGAGCACAGGAGAAATGACAGAGTTGCTTCTCGGCGGCATCTCGGCCAATGTCTATGACACCACAACCGGCGGGCTGGTTTACGACAAGCACTATGGTTTCACGAACCAGATTACGGCAGTCATGCGTGCCGCCGATGGAACCTACCGTCAGGAATATCTGGGTGACTTCCCGGCGGTTTATGATGCCTCTGGCAAGCTGCTTTACCTTGGTGCCGAGGCGATCTTCTTTGCCGCCCCGGGCCTGCAACTGCTGCCGGGCGGCATTATCGACCTTGATGCCCTCACGACGCAGACCACCGTCGGGTACATTTTTGGCGGGATCGCCGCCGATCGGCCGAATTTTGGGAACAGCGTGGCTTCGCCACTGATCTTTGAGGTGGTGCTGACCCCCCTTGGCTCCTGACCGTTGGTGTACAACAAGCCCAGCGGCGGTCTGCTCGATCGCCTGTTTTCAGAGGTGGGAGCAGCAACGTGAACGGTTTTGGAGCAGTTGGGCAAAGCATCGCCCCTCAGGGAGTCTTGGGGCATGGTCTGTTTGGGCTGGCGGTTCCAGCGGAGTCAGATGCCCTGCCGGCGGGGCCGCTGATTGCCCTGCTTGTCTTTGGAATCGCCTTTCTGCTGGTCTTGATTCTGCGGCTCAAGCTTCAGGCTTTTCTGGCGCTGCTGGTGGTGTCGGTGGTCGTCGCCGCCTCCAGCCGGTTGGTCAATCCCAACGCAGTCCCGCTGACACAGGTCGCCAGTACGATCGTTGACAGCATGGGTGGAGCCCTTGGCTTCATTGCCACCATCATCGGCATCGGGGCGATTTTTGGAGCAATCCTTGAGCACAGCGGGGGCACCCAGTCGCTCGCCCGGCAGCTCGTCCGGATCTTTGGTCCCGAGAAGGCCTCGTGGGCCATGCTGCTGACAGGCTTTGTGATTTCGATTCCAGTGTTTCTCGATGTGGCTCTGGTGATCCTAGCGCCACTGCTGTTTGCCCTGGCGAGAGATACGAAGCGGCCCTATCTCACCTTTGGCCTGCCGCTTGTCGCGGGGCTGGCCGTGACCCATGCCTTTGTGCCGCCGACGCCCGGGCCGGTGGCCGTGGCCTATCTGCTGGGGGTGAACCTTGGCTGGGTGATTCTCTTTGGTGTGCTGGTGGGACTGCCAACGGCGGTGATCTGCGGCCCCTGGCTCTGCGGCTGGCTGGCACAACAGGTCGATGTCCCGCCGATTGAAGAAATTGAGGTGACCGGCGACCCGGGCGACGACGAACTGCCCTCGCTCGGGCAGGTGCTCTTCTTCATCGGGCTGCCAATCGGCATGATTCTCGCCAATACCGTGGTGGAACAGGGTGTGGCCGCAACCCTTCCAGAGGGACTGAGCGGAGGCGAGCGGGCAACGCAGTTGACCACTGCCCTTGCCAATGCCGGCCCGGTGGTTCAGGCCGTCACCTTTCTTGGGCACCCGGTGATCGCACTGTTGACGGCAACCCTTGCGGCCCTTCACTTCCTCGGGACGCGGCGTGGTGTTGATCGCGAGACCCTGCTGCAGATTTCGACCAAAGCCCTCGGGCCAGCCGGCATCATCATCCTGATCACCGGGGCCGGTGGCGTCTTCAAAGGAGTGCTCAAGTCCACAGGAATCACAGACGCCCTGATGGTCGTCTTTGCCGACTCCGGCATCCCGGTCCTCGTTCTTGCCTGGAGTTTCGCCACGCTGATTCGCATTGCCCAGGGTTCTGCGACGGTGGCCATGCTGACGGCGGCCGGACTCATGGGGAACTTTGTGACCGGCCTGAACCAGCCGCAGTTGGCCTTGGTCACCATTGCCATTGCCGCGGGGGCAACCGGCTTTTCACATGTGAATGACTCGGGCTTCTGGATGATTTCCCGCTATCTCCGCATGACCGAGGGGCAGACGCTACGGACCTGGGGGGTGATTTCCGTGATGATTTCCTTAGTCGGGTTCAGCCTGTCACTGGTCCTCTGGCAGTTTTTCGGCTGATTTTCACCAAACCAGACGGGTGTGCCAGGCGGCTTCAAGCGCGAGCAGGCCAACGCCGCCGCAGGTTCCCCGGACGCTTTCTGGGCCATGCGAAGTCGAATAGCCCGCTTCCGGAGCCCGCAAGGTTTGCCTGACCGGCATCGCGAAGCACAAGCTGTGCGGATTGTCCGGGCGATACCGCGAAAAACAATTCTCTCGGAAATGCTCGTTCACGGGGTCGATTCAGTTCTGCACATGGAAAGGGTTCTGCCGCTGGGCGGGAAAATCCTTGTTGCCGAGATCAAGAAACAGAGGAGTGATCAATGTGCAGTCGAAGGCGTAGCCAGCTGGGACACAGCGTTTGGCGGAAATTCGGAGCGCCGGCGGTGTTTCTGGCGTTTGGTGTGTTAGCAGCCGTGCCAGCATTGAGTCGAGCAGAGGACTCCTGCGACTCGTTCCTGTCGTGCTGCGATCAGGGGCAAAGCTGCCGGCAGTTTTATCTGGGCGGCATCGT
>CALAZQ010000176.1 GCA_937926325.1 uncultured Planctomycetaceae bacterium
CCGCCGGTGGCAGCAGGCGACAGGCCTCCAGCAGCCGCTGGCGGTCAGCCACCAGGCTGAGCGTGCCGCCACGGACCAGCGCCGTGTAGAGATCGCCGACCCGGGCCAGGGCATGGCTCATCGGCAGCCAGGCCAGCCGAACATCGTCGGGCTCATCCAGAAACCCAGCCGCTGCGGCCATCGCATTGGTGGCCAACGCCCGCTGGCTGTGGACAAAACCCCGGGGCCGGCCCGTGGTGCCTGAAGAAATCAGAATCGTGGCCGGGGCATCGGGGTCACAGGCGGCCGCCCGACGCGCAAGGCTGCCGCTGAGGGCACGGGCATCTGTTGCCTTGTCGGCAGTGACCTGCCAGTCGACTTGGATCTCATGCTGCGGCAGTCCCGACGCTACCCGCACGGGCACAGGCTGCGATCCCGATCGGACAACCGCCCGCGGCTGAAACAGCTGCAGCTGCTCGTCCTGTTCAGTGACCGGCGAATCAGCATGGAGGGCCACGTGGACAAAGCCGCCCAACAGGCAGGCAAAGTCAACGACGATCCAGTCGGCCCCGTGGCCACCGACATGCACCAGCCGATCACCCGACCTGAGCCCCGCAGCCTCCAGCTGCTCGGCGGCTGCCAGCGCCTGGGCCAGCAGCTGCCCCCAGGAGAGCTGCCGCTTGGCCAGCGGATCGACGATGGCGGGGCGGTCAACACTTTGCCGCGCCCGTTCGGCGAGTAGGTCAACCAGTGTGGTGCCGCTGGCCGGATCGACCGCAGGCGGTCTCGTGTCGATTGCCGTGGTCGTCATCGCCGGTCTGCCCTTTCCTGGTTGTGTCGGACTGCCGGGCATCGTCAGTCCACGGCTTCAAACACGGCGGCAATGCCCTGGCCCAGGCCGATGCACATGGTGGCCAGCCCGAGCGACGCCTGCCGCTCGCGCATGGCATGAATCAGCGTGGTGGCGATGCGGGCCCCGCTGGCCCCGAGTGGGTGGCCGATTGCCAGCGAGCCGCCGCGGACGTTGACCCGCTCGTGATCGAGGCCGAGTTCGTCGAGACAGGCAAGCGTCTGGACGGCGAAGGCCTCATTGAGTTCAACCAGATCGATGTCGGCCAGACCGAGGCCCGCCCGGGCGAGCACCTTGCGGCTGGCTGGCACCGGGCCGATGCCCATTACGGCCGGCGGTACGCCCACCACCGCGGTGGCCAGCACTCGCGCCAGTGGCGCGAGCCCCTGCCGCTGGGCCTCGGCTTCACTCATCACCATCATGGCCGCCGCCCCATCACTGAGGGGAGCCGAGGTGGCCGCGGTTACGCTGCCGACCTCAGGCAGGAAGGCGGGGGGCAGGCTGGCCATTGCCTCAAGGCTGGTGTCGCCACGGATCGACTGATCGCGGTCGGCGAGCGTGACGACGCCCTCAGGGTCGAGCCCCTGCACCGGCACGATCTCAGGCTGGAAGGCCGCCGCTGCCGTCGCGGCCGCCGCCCGGCGGTGACTTTCGAGGGCATATTCCTCCTGGCGGCGGCGGCTGATGCCCCGACTGGCCGCCAGGTGCTCAGCCGTCATGCCCATCGACAGCACGGCCCGGCTGGAGCCGGCCAAGGCCCGCGGATGAATGTCGATGGCGGAGTCGATCGGCAGGTGGCCCATGTGTTCCACGCCGGCGACCACCTGCACGTTTTCACTGCCAGCGACGATCGCGTGGCAGGCCTGGGCCAGGGTCTGCAGGGACGAGCCGCAGAGCCGGTTGACTGTCGTCGCCGCCGTCTCCAGCGGTAGGCCGGCCAGCAGGCCGATGCTGCGGGCCACGTTGCCGCCGAGTTCGTCCCGCTGCTGGCTGGCCCCGACCAGCAGGTCTTCGATGGTGGCCGGATCAACGCCGCTGCGATTGACGACGGCCGCCACCACGGCAGCGGCCAGTTCGTCACCGCGGACGTTGCGGAACAGCCCCCGCTGGCCGTCGGCCCGGCCGATCGCCGTCCGGCAGCAGGCGACCACGACGGGAGTGGCCTCAGGAGAGCGGCGGGGAATGGGCATGGATGGCAGGAATCGCGGCGGGTGAGAATCACAAAAAACTATCGTAGCAGCGCTGGCGAACCGTCAGAAAACACCTGCCAAATTGCTCGCAAATGACAGTCACCACTTGTATCAGCAGGTGTTTCACCTTCGCGTGTCACATCGCACCACTGCCGGGGGAGAAAAA
>CALAZQ010000177.1 GCA_937926325.1 uncultured Planctomycetaceae bacterium
CGACACTGCCCTACGCCTCCCCGGTCGCCGTCGCCTGCTCTGCCGATGGCCGCTGGCTGGCGACGGCATCCACGAGGTCGGACTTGCCGCTGACGACGATGCCTACATCGGCTTCAATCCCCCACCGCTCGTCGGCGTCGCCCGGAAGACCCGCTGGCTCCACCATGGCCGGGCCCGATCCCTTGAGGATCTTCTCAGCCGCTATCATGGACCGGAACATGTCAGCGGGAACGACCCGCTGACCGATCCCGAGGTTCGGGACCTGGTCGCCTTCCTCAAGTCGTTGTGAGCGATCGGTCGCGACGCGGTGCCTCGGGGCATTCCTGCGGGCTGGTAGCTGTCCGCCAAATCCTGGGAGGGTCGATGGAGGCTCATCGTTGTCGGCGGCGGTTGGGGTGGCGGGGACTTGGCGGCTGGCTCGTGCTCCCGGTCCTTTGGGCGTTGATCAGCCCGGCGGCGACAGCAGCCCCGGCTCCGACCAACGTCCTTTGGATCTACCTTGAGGACGTCAGCGGCTGGTTCTCCTGCGCGGGCGAAACCCTGATCGAAACCCCCAACATCGACCGACTTGCTGCTGAAGGCACCCGGTTCACCCGGTTCTACACCTCAGCCGCGGTCTGCTCGGCCACCCGTTCGGCAGTGATGCTCGGGGCGATGCAGACCTCCTTTGGGGTTCACAACCACCGCAGTTCGCGGAACAACGCCAAGGGCACGAAGCACGACGGCATCGGCATGATTCACCTGCCCGCAGGCGTGGTCGCCCTGCCGCAGTGGTGTCGGCAGCGTGACGTCTTCACCTTCAACGAGGGCGGCAAGGACGACTTCAACTTTGTCTTCGACCTCGATGCGTTCTACGACTTCTGCCCCCGAAAATCGGGCTGGGGACCGAGACTCTGCGTCGCCGGCGACTGCTGGCGGGGTCGGAAGCCGGGCCAGGCTTTCTTCGGCCAGGTGCAACTCGCCGGCGGCAAGTACGGCCGCGGCCGGCGGGCCGAGCCCGCTCCCCAGGTCGTCGATCGGGCCGCCGTCCCCGTGCCCCCCTACTACCCCGACATCCCGGAGGTCCGCGAGTGGATCGGGTATCACTACGACTGTCTGGTCAAGACTGACGAGCAGGTTGGCGAGATCCTCGCGGCCCTTGAGCGGGACGGGCTCGCCGACTCAACGGTGGTCATCCTTTTTTCCGACCATGGTTACGGTCTTCACCGGCACAAGCAGTTTCTCTACGAGGGCGGGATCAGGATGCCGCTGATCATCCGCGGCCCCGGCATTCCCGCCGGCGAGGTCCGCGATGATCTGGTTTCGTCGATCGACATCGCGCCGACGACGCTCGGACTGCTCGGGCTGCCGATCCCCGGCCACATGGAAGGCTTCGACATTCTCGAGGCCGGCCACCGGCCCCGGGACTATGTGATCGCCGCCCGCGACCGGTGTGACTACACGATTGAGCGAATTCGAGCCGTGGTGACGCCGCGGTACAAGTACCTGCGGAACTACCTGACCGACCGCCCCTACATGCAGCCGAGCTACAAAGACCCGTGGCCGGTCTCAATTCGGTTCCGGGAACTGATGGCAGCCGGCGAGCTGAACGAGACGCAGCGCATTTTCTTTGGCGACACCAAGCCGGCAGAAGAACTCTATGACCTCGACAGCGACCCTCACGAGATCAACAATCTCGCCGCTGATCCCGCCCATGCCGATGCCCTCGACCGACATCGGCGCATACTCGCCGACTGGATCGCGGCGACGGGCGATCAGGGCCAGCAGACCGAAGCCGACGCCGGGCTGATTCAGACGCTCTACCGCTGGCGGGAGAAGTGCGTGAACCCCGAATACGACCACCTGCGGCAGCTGATTGAGCCAGCTTCGAATTGATTCCACCGGCCTCGACAGCCAGCGACTGCTGAT
>CALAZQ010000178.1 GCA_937926325.1 uncultured Planctomycetaceae bacterium
AGCCATAGCTGGTGCGGTATTGACGGGCTATTTTCGGGGCTCGGCCGATAATGATGTCGTACCAGTTGGCCCGGTCGGGTGACTGGTCGGTGCGTGCGAGAAACTCAGGAATCTGCCAGACCGACTGTGGGGCGAGATCCATGGCCCGGGTAGTATCACGGGTGTACTCGGTTGCCAAAGCGATTTGCACAAGGGCAAGCAGGCCGGCGAAGGCAGCCGCCCCTGAGAGCATGAGAAAGCTTCGCTTCCAAGGCAGCGCGAGCATCAGGACGGCCAGCCCAAGCAACAGGCCGGCATGATAGCCGGCTTGAGGGTCACCGCAGAGCACACACATGGCCAGTGCAACCGCCACCAGCAGGCCATTTGCCAGCCCACCGTGATGAACCAGCCGCCATCCGGCGAAGACGGCCCAGGCCATCCAGGCTGCGCCGGCAGCAAAAATTGGGTTGTAAATTTGAAACAGCACCGGTCCCGAAAAAGCGTAGGTGAGACCGGCTACGGTTGCCGCGGGCCACGAGACGCACTGCTGGCGGGCCAGAAGGGCAGCCGCGACGGCCGCGAACGCGAGGTGGCCTATGCACAGCAAATTAAGGGCCAAGGCTTCTGGGAAAAGAATCGTCAGCACAACCTGCGGGGGATAGAAGCTGCCCGAAGTTGCCATGCCAGCAAGCGGTTGGCCGCCGTTGAGCAGGTGATTCCAAAGCGGCACTCGACCGGCGAGCCATTCGTTCGCGACCAGTCGGTAGAGCGGTGGATAAAAGTGGGCAGAGTCCCGATACGCAAAAACTGTGTTCGGCCCGAGACAGTCAAAAAACAGTCCGAGTGTCACAGCCGCAAGCACACCCCCGAATGCCACAATCGGCATCCGCCGTTTTCCGACCCAGCTGCTCAGGCGGAGGCTGATCATGGCAAGTCTTTGATGGGAGAGGACGACCGTGTCGGTAGCAGCTGCTGCAGATGGTTCTCTAGCCGGAGTCTTGCCGCTGGATCTGTGGCGAGGCCAAGGCCGCGCTCAAACCAGCGTACAGCGGCTTCTTTTTGATTCTGTTGGGATGCCACAATGCCCAGCCATTCGGCAATTGCTGCCGATTGAGGATTGATCGCAAACCCCTTCAACAGCATCGCCTTCGCTTCAGACCAGCGGCCCAACTCCGCCAGCACCGTGCCAAGGTTGAACGCGTATCGGCCGACATCGGTGTCAGCCAGTGGCAGTTGCAGCAACGCTTCATACTCTGCCACAGAAGCCTGTCGACGGCCGCTGTCGGCCAGCAGCTTGGCGAGATTGTTGCGGGGCTTGGGATAGCTAGGGTCGAGACGAATCGCCTGGCGATAGGCCGCCTCAGCAGCGGGGAGCCGTTCCTGAGCCTCGATCGCACGGGCGAGGTTGTAGAAAAGCTGGGCCTGATCGTGCGGCCAGGGGGGAGCAGCAGCTGTGCCGGCCAGCACCGGCTGATAGACCGCCTCGGCTTCCCCGGCCCGGCCAGTGGTGGTCAGGTAGGGCCCGAGGATGTCCCGCATGGCCCAGGCATCCGGGTTCTTGGCCAGCGTGTCGCGGCCGAGTGTTTCGAGATCGTGATAAGCCCCCGTCTGCCGCATGGTCTGAGCGGCAAGCAGGCAGCAGGCCGCAGCCGTGACGACCTGCAGCGACACACGCCACCGCGGCAATCGCTGCCACAGCGCGGTGACAGTTGCCGCAATGCCGGCAAGGATCGCGGCCGAGGCGTGGTACTGGAAGTGGTCGGCCACAAACGAAAACTTGAACGGATAGACGTCAAAGAACCCCAGCGCCGGAAACAGGCAGCCGCAGAAACAAGCCGCCACCGTGAAGGGGCCACGGCCGATGCGGCCGCGCAGCAGGAACAGACCTGCAAGGACCGCAAGACCCGCCAGCGGAAACGCCCACTGCGCCGGGCTGGTGACGTCGAGTACCCAGCGGCGGTAGAAGAAGATCAAGGGCTCGGGCCAGAGCAGCTTGCCGAAATAGAACCAGATGGCCCGTCCCGCCACCAACAGCCGCTCGGCCCCGGCCAGATGCCATTCAGTTCCGCTGGCCCCGACATGATATTTTTCGAGCAGCACGGTGGTCAGGGCCAGCGGCAACCCCACGGCCAGAAACGGAATGCAGAGCGTGAGATCGCGACGGG
>CALAZQ010000179.1 GCA_937926325.1 uncultured Planctomycetaceae bacterium
TCGGGCGGCACGAGGGCATCGAGCCGCGGGTCGAGCCGCTCGACGCTGCCAACGGTGGGCAGCACCACCGCGCCAGGCTCAGCCCCATCGAGCCACGAACCGTAGCAGGACATGCAGACCACAGCGATCGCACACCGCGAGCCGAACCGTTGAACCATTCGCATGATTGGCCTCCTCAGGAGGTGAAGAGAATAACCGCTGGACGCCACGTTCGGGCTCACCAAATCGTTTTGACGCCCCGGTAGGCCTGAAGTTTTTTGTCGGCGGAGACCGACGCGGCATACCGCTCAAGCCGACCAAGTGTGGCGGCGACATCCGGCTCGTTTCATCCATCACCGAGCCTGTTACCTCCTTTTACGGTTTGCTTGCCACGGTCCGGTGGGCCGGCGTATGCTTCGAGAGACCGACAACCGATGCCCGTCGCACGCCGGTGAATCGTTGCCAGTGGAGCCGACCATGTTGAACGACTACCTCGCCGCTGCAGCTCGAAAGGCACGATACGAAATCTTACCCGCCGATGGATGCTTCTACGGCGAGATCGAATGCTGCCCAGGCGTGCACGGAACGGGGGCCACACTCGAAGAATGTCGGACCGAGTTGCTCAGCACGCTGGAGGACTGGGTTCTTTTCAGGATTCATCGCCACCTCGACCTTCCAGTGATCGACGGCTACGATCTGACGATCCGCAATGAGTTGGCATCCTGATGCCACCGTTCGGCCCGATTTCCCGCAGCAATCTCGTGCGTGCCCTCCGCAAGGCGGGTTTCGAGGGCCCTTTCGCCGGGGGGAAGCATGCCTTCATGGTACGCGGGAATCTCACACTTTCGATTCCCAACCCACATCGCGGCGACATCGGACGCGATCTGCTGAGCCGGATATTGCGGCAGGCCGGGGTATCCCGGGAGGAATGGGATCGGTTGTAATCACGATTCATTCCGCTGGCCCCAGTTCACCCCGTGGAACTGCCTTCCGGGCCGACAACCGCAATACATCACAGCTTTCTGTTTCGATTCGCGGTGACCCCGATGCGGGCCGCGGCGGAACATCGGACGGCGGCCCGCTTATGGATCAAGCTTCGCCGCATGATGGCAGAATGACAAACCGGCTGCTGGCGAGTCTTGACACAGTCGAAGAAATTGCGGGCATGCAAAAGTGCACAAGTTGCGGCCATGGCTTTCTGGT
>CALAZQ010000180.1 GCA_937926325.1 uncultured Planctomycetaceae bacterium
CTGGCCGTCCACCAAGGCGGCCGACTGGTGCGGCGAGTGGGAGCAGGCAGAGCCGGGCTGAGATGGCTGGCCGCTCGGAGCGACAACCTTGCTTTACGGCAGATCGGAACAAAGGAGATTTTCGATGCGTTTCTATTCAACCATGCTTGCGTGCCTGCTGTTGCCATTGTTGGGCTGCAACCAGAAGACGGCCCCGTCGGTGTCAACCGAAGAGGTTCAGGCAGCCAAGGAACAGATGCTGAAGATGAACGACGAGTATCAGAAAAAGCTGGAACAGCTGACCCTTCCAGGTCAGGACTGAACCGGTTCAGTGCTCGCCATGCTCCTCGGCGAGCACACGCGCGACCGCCGCGGCGATAACCGCCTGCTCATCGGTCGGCAGGGCCCAGACCGTGACGGCCCCACCGGCGTCGAGGCGGGCCTCGCCCGCCGCTGCCTGATTGGCCGGCTCGTCGAGTGTTACCCCGAGCCAGCTGAGTGCCCGGCAGACCCGGCCGCGAATCTCGGGGCTGTTGGCCCCGATGCCACCGGTGAAGACAAGGCCCTCGAGTCCGCCCAGCTCCGCGGCGGCAGCCGCAGTTTCGCGAACAATGCTGCGGCAAAACAGGGCCACCGCCTCGGCTGCTGCCGGGCTGTCGCTGGCGAGAAGCACCCGCAGGTCGCTGCTGATGCCCGAAACACCGAGCAGGCCCGACTCGTGCGTCAGCAACTGCTCAGCCTCAGCGGCCGACAGCCCAAACCGGCTCTGCAGGGCCAGCACCGCCCCCGGGCCGATCGAGCCCGACCGCGTCGCCATCACCAGGCCGTCGAGCGGCGTGTAGCCCATGGTGGTGGTGATGCTGCGGCCCTCGAGCACGCCGCAGAGGCTGGCCCCCGCTCCCAGGTGAGCCAGCACCGTCCGCCGCGGCAGGCCACCCGGCAGCTTCCGCAGTTGGCCCACGATGGATTCATACGACAGGCCGTGAAAGCCGTACCGCTTGAGGCCCGCCTTATGAAACCGGCGGGGCAGGGCCAGCCGGCGGGCCTCCGGCGGACAGGTCTGGTGAAACGCCGTGTCAAAGCAGGCGACCTGCGGCACGGCCGGCAGTCGCTTGGCGACCAGTTCAATCGCCGCCAGGTTGTGCGGCATATGCAGCGGTGCCAGCGGCACCAGCCCTTGCAGTGTCTTTAGCACCGCCGGCGTGATGCGGGCCGGCCCGGTGAAGGCTTCACCGCCGTGTACCACCCGGTGGCCGACTGCGGCAATTGCCGCAGTCCCGACCGACTCGGCAACCGTATCAAGCACCAGCGACAGACCGGCCGCATAAGTTTCAGCGGCGGGCAGCGCGACCGCTTGATCGATCTGCTCGTGTTCACCGCTCAGCCGAAGCCGCGGCGAGCCGCTGAGGCCCGAAAGCTCACCGGTCAACTGCGGAGCGTGAAGCCGGCCCGAATCAACCGGCCACTGATACGCCG
The DNA here is from genome assembly GCA_937926325.1 of uncultured Planctomycetaceae bacterium. Taxonomy (GTDB): domain Bacteria; phylum Planctomycetota; class Planctomycetia; order Pirellulales; family UBA1268; genus UBA1268. The sequence continues at coordinate 1,456 of CALAZQ010000180.1, forward strand.
CAAACTTGACGCTGCTCGAACCGGCGTTGAGCACAACGATGATTCGCTGCTTGGCCATCAGCTCCTCACCCAGAGAAAAGCCGCCGCACCAGCTGTTGCGTTCGACGTTCAGGCATTACTCCGCCGCAAATGAAATGAAATCTCATGGCCAAGTCGTTCGATTGCTTCAGCGAGTGAGGCACAATCAGCCTCCAATAACCGACCGTTCACATGATGCACAAGCCTGTGGTCAATCGAAACAAGCTTTCGAAGCCGCACCGTTGATGGCCGCGGAAGGCCGGCCGGGCTCCAGCCTGCGATCAAAACATCAGACCCATCTCGAGGCTGTTGAGTCGTGACGCGTGCGAGAAGAAGATCCTGCTGATCGACAGCAAGCACAACCCCCGGCCGCCGTTTCTGCCTCTTCATATCGGTGAAGGGAAATTCAACCGATACGATCTCACCGACACTAAAGGCTGTCATAGACGCTGTCGTCGGCGGTGTCGTCCCGGAAAAACTCCTGCAGGCCGAGCCGCTGCCAGTCGAGGTCTTCGGATGTCCGCCCAATCAGATGGGGCAGATCCTGATACAGCCGAAGCTGGTCGGCAAGCGAGAGCCCCTCGATTGCTTTTTCGATTTCATCAACTGTTGTCATGATCAATTCACCTCCGGAGCAATATCACGATGATAACCTGAATGAGGCAGTACAGTCATTGCACGGCAGTTTCGGGTCAGGCCGCCGCACCCTTGGCTTGCGCCAGCAGGCTGGCTACGGCGCAGCTGCGGACCCGGGCTTCCACAGGGTCGGCCCGGCTGGTCAGCACGATCGGGACGCGGGCCCCCAGCACGATGCCGGCCGAGTCGGCTTCGGCAAAATACTCGAGCTGCTTGGCCAGCATGTTGCCGCTTTCGATGTCGGGCACCACCAGGATGTCGGCCTGGCCCGCCACCGGCGAGTGGATGCCTTTGACATCGGCGGCAAACAGAGAAACGGCGTTATCAAACGCGAGTGGCCCGTCGAGGATGCCGCCGGTGATCTGGCCGCGGTCGGCCATCTTGCAGAGGGCGGCGGCATCGATCGTCGATCGCATCTTGCTGGTCACCGTTTCGACCGCCGACAAGATCGCCACCTTGGGGCTCGGTACACCAAGAGCCTGCGCCAAGTCGATCGCGTTCTGGACGATGTCGACCTTCTCCTCGAGGGTCGGCTCGATGTTGACCGCCGCGTCGGTGATCAGCAGCAGTCGCGGGTAGCGGTTGACCCGCATCACAAACACATGACTGATCCGCCGGTCGGTCCGCAGGCCACCGTCCCGGGCGATGACCGCGGCCATCAGTTCATCGGTGTGCAGGCTGCCCTTCATGATTGCCGCCGCCTCAGCCTGTCGGGCGAGGGCAACCGCCCGCTCGGCGGCGGCATGGCTGTGCGGCACATCGACCAGTGTGAGACCAGCGAGATCGATGTCACCGTCGGCGGCGGCCTGCCGAATCTTCCCTTCGGGGCCGACCAGCAGTGGCTCGATCAGCCCGGCCTCGTGGGCCGCCACCGCCGCCGCCAGCGAAAGCTGGTCACAGGGATGGCAGACGGCCGTCACCAGCGGCGCAAGGCCAGCAGCCCGGGCAAGCAGGTCGAGGGGATCACCAGTTGCGGTGGTTGTCGTACCCATGACAACACAATACCGCGCCGCCGCCGGCACTGCCAAAGCGGTTGCCGGCACGACTCACGAGCCGGTTCAGTCGGCCAGGCTCACCGTGGTGCCGGTGCGAAAGGCTTCGTCGGCGGCCAGGACGATCTTCAGACTCGAAACCGCCTCGTCCATGTGGGCCGAAAGATCGCGGTCGTGCGTGATGGCATCGAGGAAGAACTCTTGTTCGGCCCGGCAGAGGCCGTCGTGGTCAGGCTCGTCGGCACAGTCGATGATTTCGTCCGGTTTGGCGAAGGACCCGTCAGCGGCCAGTTCGGCATGATGCAACTTCAAGGCCGCCGCCTTCGAGTGGGCGTTGACGTCGTCGGTGGCGACCTCGCCCTCCTTGACGCCGGTGATGCTGACAGCGCCCTTGGGGCCGACCACGTCCTTCACGAAGTAGGCGGTCTCACTCATCATCGGCCCCCAGCCCGCTTCGTACCAGCCGACCGACCCGTCGGCGAAGGTCACCTGCAGATTGCCATAGTTGTACATGCCAGGCACCAGTTCATCGGTCAGCCGCGCCCCGATCGCCGAGACCCGCACCGGCTGGGAGCGGGTCATCTGGCACATGACGTCAACATAGTGCACGCCGCAGTCAACAATCGGTGACATCGACGCCATCAGCGCCTGATGCGTCTTCCACATGTCACCCGACGCCTGCTGGTTCAGGTTCATCCGCATCACCAGCGGCTTGCCGAGCGACTGGGCCACCTCAATGAACCGCTTCCAGGTGGGATGCACCCGCAGGATGTAGCCGATCACCAGCTTGCGGTTCGCGTCTCGGGCCGCCTGCACCACCCGCTCGGCGTCGCTGATGGTGACGGCAATCGGCTTTTCCAGAAAGACGTGGCAGCCCTCGGCGAACGCCGCGACAGCGTAGTCGGCATGGGTGTCGGGATAGGTGTTGATCGACACCGCATCGGGCTGGGTGGCCTGCAGGGCCTCGTGATAGTCGGAAAACTGCGGGTAGTCGGCCCCGACCGCGTCGAGCAGGTTCCGCCGCGACGCCTCACCCCGGGCCACGATGCCGACGATCTCAAAGCCGGGCATCGCGTGGTAGGCCTTGGCGTGGGAAATTCCCATGTGCCCGCAGCCAACAAGAAGAATTTTGATCGGTGCTTGCATGGTTCCATCCGGCTCTTTGAAACTGGCAGCTGATCGGCCCCGCCGCAGCAAACGGGGGGCCAGCAGGGGATCTGCGGCAATGTCCGACGTTCTGACCGGCCCGCGGAGTATAGCGAACACGGCGGTGGCGCCGAAGGCCGCCCCGACGTTCCCGGGTGGCAGGCACCCGACCGGACACAGGATGATGAACTCAGGCCGACGGCCCGGGTTTGAGGCCGGGTGCTTCCAGAGGCTGCCATGTCATAGAGAATAGGCTCTAGTGGCAGCGCAGGGCTCACCGCCGAACCATCCCCCTCACCGAGGCCAGAAATTGATGTCGCGTGTCTGGAGTTGCAACGAGTGGGACCCTTTGGAAGAGGTGATTGTCGGCAATCCACTGGCTGCCCGGTTTCCCCACGCCGACCCGAGCACGCGGCTGGCAGAATATCCCGACCGCGAGATCGACGCGATTCCGCAGGGACCATTTCCGCAGTGGATCATCGACGAGACCGAGGCGGACCTCGAGGCCTTCGTGCAGGTGCTCGAACAGGCGGGCGTGCGGGTGCGGCGGCCGGCAACCTGGCCGCATGATGCCGAGTTTTCCACCGTCGACTGGACCAGCCGGGGCTATTACAACTATTGCCCCCGTGATGTGCTGCTGACGATTGGCGACCGAATCATCGAAACGCCCAACGTGATCCGCAGCCGGGCGCAGGAAACCGCCAGCTACAAGGACCTGCTGATCGAGTATCTCGACTCCGGAGCAAAGTGGTTTGCGGCCCCCAGGCCGATGCTCCGTGACGAACTGTTCGCCGTCGATCTCAGCCGGCCGACGCCGCGAGAGGATGAACCGGCCTTCGACGCGGCCAATGTGCTGCGGTTTGGCGAGGACCTGCTCTACCTGGTCAGCGCGACGGGGAATCGCCGGGGCGGCCGCTGGCTGCAGACGATCCTTGGTGAGAACTTTCGCGTCCATTTCCTCGAGGGCGTCTACTACGGGAGCCACATTGACTCGACGTTCGCCGCCCTCCGGCCCGGCCTGGTGCTCTGCAATCCGGCCCGAATCAATGACCAGACCCTGCCGGAGTTTCTGCGGCAGTGGCAGGTGATCATGAGCCCCCCGATGGAAAACACCGATCAGTTTGACGCCGACTACCTCTCTCGGGCGATCGGCAGCGAATGGATCGACATGAACATTTTCAGCATCAGCCCGGAGGTGGTGGTGGTCGACCGGGACCAACTGGGGCTGATCCGGCTGCTGGAGTCGCACGGGCTGACGGTGGTGCCACTGAAGCTGCGGCATTCCAAGATGTTGGGTGGCGGCTTTCACTGTGTCACGCTCGATGTGCGGCGGGCCGGCCGGATGGAACGGTACTTCGACTGAGCGGTGACCGACCTCGCGAACGCCGCGGCGTGACAGGCCCCATACGTGATCGTGATCATCCCGACCGCCGCTGTACTTGGCATGCTGCTGCTGACGGCTGCCGCCTGGTGGCGGTACCGGTCGGTGGCGCGGGCAACCCGGGCGGAGCCTGGCGAAACCTGCCCCTTCAGCCTCACCGATCGCTTCAGCGATCACCATCTCGTCAATGCGCCGCACCAACGGGGCGTCCGCTGGCTGCCGGAGGTGTTTTCGCGTTCAGCCGCCCGATTCCCGAATCACCCGGCGGTCGAGGTGCCCGGCCGCGGCGAGCGGCTGACCTACGCCGAACTCGATCAGGCTGCCGAACGAATCGCGACGGCGGTGGCCGGATTTCTCAGTGGTCCCGATCAGGTGGTGGCCGTGGCGATGCCGCAGGACAGCTCCCACATTGTGGCGGCGCATCTCGGGGTGCTGCGGGCCGGCGGCGTGATGCTCTTTCTCGATGCGGCCGCCCCCGAGCCCTTGATCGAGCACATGCTCGCCGACGCCGATCCCGTGCTGGTGCTCACCCGCGGCCAGGCAAGCTTCAGGGGCCTGCCGACGGTCGATCTCAACCGGCTGCCAGAACAGGCAGAGCCGAGGCAACCGCCCGCCTGGTGGGATGATCCGGCGACCCGGCTCGCCGCGCTCTTTTACACCAGCGGCACCACCGGCAGACCCAAGGGCGTGGAGTGCCCGCATGCCGGCTACGTGAACCTGGCGCTGAGCTATGCCGACACCTTCGATCTGGTACCGGGGTTTGATGCGACCACGCTCACCTCTTCACTCGGCTACGACGGCAGCATCTCCGAGCTCTATTCCGCCTGGGTGAGCGGCTGCACGGTCGTGCTGCTGACCAAGGAAGAGGTCCGCTCCGGCCCCGACCTTGTGCCGATTCTGGCAGCGGCAGAGGTCACGGTGCTCTTCTGTCCGCCGGTGCTGCTGACCACGCTCACCGCCCAACCCGAGATCGATCTGCCCTATCCACTCTGTCGCTTCATCGTGCCGGCTGGCGAGGCATTTCCCGCAGCGCTCGTCGAGCCCTGGACCCGCGGCCGACGGCAGATCTTCAACACCTACGGGCCCACCGAGGCCAGTACCGACACCAGCCGCCAGAGCCTGCGGCCGGACCAGCCGGTGACGATCGGCGGGCCGTTCCCGAACGTGACCTATGTGATCCTCGAGGAAGGCGGGAGCCGCGAGCTTCCGCACGGGGAAACCGGTGAACTCTGCATCGGCGGGGTGCAGCTGGCCCGCGGGTATCGCAACCTGCCGGAACAGACCGCTGAAAAGTTCTTCGAGCACACCCGCTTCGGCCGGCTCTACCGCACCGGCGACCGCTGCTGGATCGACGTCGCCCGCCAGCAGGTGCACTTCCTCGGCCGCGTGGATGCCCAGCTGAAAGTCCGCGGGCACCGCGTCGAGATCCAGCCGGTGGAGGATCTGCTGCAGACGCGGTTCACCGAAATTGAATCAGCCGTGCTCGACTATCAGGATGGCGAACTGATCGCCTTCGTGGTCGCCTCCGGGCCTGCCGCCGGGCAGCTCCCAGCCGACCGTGAAGTGGTGGCGGCTCCTGCGGCCTGGGCCGCGCCGTTGCTGGCCGAACTCGCCGCGGAACTCGCCGAGCCCTCGGTGCCGTCACGGCTGTTCCTGGTCCGCCGCTTCCCGCTCAAGCCACTTTCGGGAAAGATCGACCGCGGGGCCCTCCCGCGGATCAGCCGTCTGACCGGCGAACCGCCGCCAGCGGAGCCGGAGCCTGCCGGGGATGCAGCAGCCGGCCCCGCCTCCGCTGAAGGTCACGCCGCTGCGGCCACCCCCGAGGCGGGCCCGGCCCTGGCAATCTGTCGGGCGGTGCTGGGGCCCCGGCTGGGATGGCAGGATCGGTTTCTCGACCACGGTGGTCATTCGATCGCCATCGCCCGGCTGGCGCAGCAGCTTCAGGCAGCCGGCTTTGTGGTGAGTGTGCGAGAGCTGCTCTCGACGGTGGCCACCCCGGCAGCGGTGGCGGCACGGCCCCGGCAGCCCCGGTCGGTCAGCGTCGAACCGGCGGAACAGCAGGGCCCGACAGCCGCCGGCGGACCCGATGAGGCGGCGGCCCGGCGGCTCTCACCGGTGGCTTTCACGCTGCTGCAGGTCGGCCTGCTCGGTCTGCTCTACCTGCCGGCGCTGACCGCGTTGATCCTGCTGGTGACGATGGGCCGGCTCGATCGGCTTGCCAGCGAAGCGGGACTGCTGGGGTTCCTGGCCGCCGGCATCGCGGTCGCTGCCGCTGCCCTCCTGCTGCCGTTTGGAGCGCTGGCGTGGGTGGGCCTGCTGGCCGCGGCGATGGGGCCTTGCTGGCGGAACGCGGCAGCCGGCGTCTATCCCAAGTGGAGCTGGATGCACCTGCGGGTCTGGTGGCTCGGCCGGCGGCAGCAGCTGGTGCTGCAGCCGCTCTCAACCTCATTCCGCTGGCCACTGCTGATGGCGGCCGTGCTGCGGCGGCTGGGGGCACAGGTCGGCGGCAATCTGCAGGCGGCGGCGGATGCCGAGTTTTACGGGCCGCTGAGCCTGCTGGAGATCGGTGAAGGTGTTGCCATTCAGACCGGCGGCTGCATTGCCACCTGCCGCTGGGTCGGGCAGGAGCTGCACCTGGGACCGGTGCGGCTTGGTGACGGTTGTGTGGTCGGGATGCGGGCGGGGGTGGCTGCCGGCACGACAGTGGGGCAGGGCAGCTGGATCACGCCACTCTCGGCTGCCCTCGAACCAACCGGAACAGCCGCGCTGCTGGAGGGTGGTGCCGGCCGGCCGCAGGGCAGGGTGGTGCAGCTGCGGCGTCCGACCCGGGTCTACCCGCCCGTGCCCCCAACCGCAGGCCGCGAAGCCGCCGGGGTGATGCTGCAGCTGGCGCTTGAGCTGGTGCTGGTTGTGCTGCCGGCGGCGACGATTGCCTGGGCTGGGGCGAGCCTGCCGCTGGGCGGAGCCACAGCCCGGGGGCAGCGGCTCAGCGACCTGCCGCCGGGGCCATTGCTGGGCTGGCTGGCCGTCTATGCCGTGGTCACCACCTGGCTGGGTGTGGTGCTGACCTCGCTGATCGGCTGCCTGTTTCTCCGGCTTACCCGTCGTGGTCCCGGGCTGTTGCCGCTCGGCGGACTGGCGGCCAGCCTGCTGTTCTACCGGCAGCGAAAGCTGAACCAGATTCAGCGGATCTGGAGCTGGTCGATCACAGGCCAGTATCTGCGGGCCCTTGCCGGTCTGCGGCTGGATCGCGTCGGGGCGAGTGAGTGCGATGTGATGTTCAACCTCGTCCCTGAGATGGTGCGGACTGGGGCGGAGGCCTTCTGGTCGTACGCCTGTTACACCAGCGTGCTCTCGCACGACGCGAAGCATGCCCGGCTCGGTCAGGCCGACCTGCCGGGGGACGTGCTGGTGGGCAACAACGCCGTTGTCGAACCAGGGCAGTTGCCCAGCCGGCTGCTGGTGGGTGTTTCGACGCCTGCCAGTGACATCCGCTTTCGTCGTCAACTGCGGACCCGGCCGGGGCGGCCGCTGACGATTGCCGGAAACCCCCCGCTGGTCTTCGCCCCGGCCGACACCGCTCCACCCGGTGCGGGGGACCAGCTGCCGGGCTTTGGCCTGTTTCTGACGCGTGTCGCCCTCAACGACGTTCTGCGGGTCTCCCTGCTGCCGATTGCCGAGGTACTTGTCTATACCCTGCTGGTGATCAGCCTCGTGTCGATTGGCAGCCAGCCGGCGGTCGCCGCCGGGCTATCGCTGGTGCTCACCGAGGCGGCACTGGTCGGCCTGGCGGTGGCCACCAAAGCCCTGCTGGTGGGTGGCAGCTGGGGCCGCAACGATTCCACCCCCTTCTGGTCACTCCGGCACTTCTGCTATTTCTTCGCGCAGGATTGTTTCTTTGTCTGGTGCCGGCGTCCACTGCGGGCTACGGCCGGGACACTGCTGGCCAATCCGATCCTCCGTCGGCTGGGCTGCCGCGTCGGCCGACGATCACTCTTCAGCTCACCCCTGCAGGCCTTCGACTTCAACGCCGTCAGCCTGGGTGACGACTGTCTCGTCAGTGGCATCCTGCAACTGCATAGTTTTGAGGACATGCAGCTGAAGGTGAAGCGATTTCAGCTGGGGAATGGCTCAGCCGTGAATGTCGGTGCCACGATCATGGGCGGGGCGGAGATCGCCGGCGGCTCCACGATCGACGCCCACGGCCTGGTGCTCAAAGACATGGCCCTTTCCCAGGGGCATTACCGGGGCAGTCCGGTGGAAGAGATCGCCGCACCCGAGCCGGCACCGGGCAGCAACGCCGTCACCGCCCCGACTCAGGCGGTGGGAGAAGAGTGCCATGAGACAGGGTGAGGCAGACCGGCGGGACGGCGGGGCAGTCCGAGCCGATGAAGCAGTGGTGACCGACCACTTTGCAGCCGCGGCCTCCAGGCTGCCCTTGCCGCCGGTGATCGAGGCTGCAGGAACCACGATCCTCTGTGCTGCGTTTGCCAACGACGACTCACTGACGGCCGCCTGCGGGAGGATGCTCTCAGCGGCGGAGCGGGAGCGGGCGGGCCGCTTTGCCACGGCCGAACTGCAGCGGGCATTTGTGCAGCGGCGGGCGTTCCGCCGGTATGCCGCGGCCCAGGCCACCGGCGACGGGGCCCCGCTGACCACCCACGATTTTGCCGCTGAGCCCGGGGGCCGCCCCTGGCTGCCGACGGCCGGCGGGGTGTCGTGGAGTTTTTCCTCCTGCCGGCAGGGCATGCTCGCCGCCTGGTCGTGCGGGGCGGAAGTCGGCGTCGATCTCGAGGACCGGGCCCGACAGATCGACTGCCTGCCGCTGGCCAGCCGCTTCTTTGACGCGGCTGAGGCCCGCCTTGTCGCCGAGGCCTCCGGGGCTTTTCGGGTGGCCACCTTCCTCCGACTCTGGTGCCTCAAGGAAGCGGCGCTCAAGGCGATCGGGAAGGGGATCGTCGCCGGGCTCGACCGCTTTGTCTTCACCCTCGAGCCCACGGCACGGCTCGTCGCTGCCCCTCAGGAGCAGGGAGCGGTGACGCGATTTACCGCCTCCGAACCAAGCTGCGATCAGCTGCAACATTCCGGCTTGGCGGCAGCCGTGGTGCTGCGGATGCCGGCAGTGCCCGTCCGCCAGAGCCATTCGGCCGGGCCATAGCGGAATCGCCGGAGCCACCAGCTGCAGACCAGCAGCTGCCCGGCGTAGATCCCGACGGCCGCGGCTGTCACGGCCAGGGGCCCGAGCCGGTAAGCCTGGCCGAGCCCATATCCATAAAAGAGCGTTGTGAAGGCGAGTGTCTGCGTCAGGTACACACTCAGCCCCATCCGGCCAGCCGCGGCCAACGGGGCAAGCCACCGCCGCCCCCGGCGGGTGTCGGCCAGCAGCAGGACCGCGGCGGCTTCGCCGGTCGCCACCAGCAGCGTGCCGCTGGTGAAGAGCAGGTCGCCGGTAAAGGTGAGGGGCACCGAGGCCCGATTGACGCGGTAGACGTCATAGCCGGCGATCCAGCCCAGAGCCGCCTCGGCGACGACCGCCACCAGGCCGGCCCCGAGGCACCATCCGCAGATCCGGCGCAGCAGCGGCCGCTGGGCCGCCGGATTCCTGAACACCCCCGACCGGGCCAGGCAGACCCCGAGGAGCAACAACGCCAGCACGGCAAGGCCCGAATCGGGCCAGGCGGTGTCGGCCCAGGGAATCTCCAGCAGGTCTTCGGCGTTGTACTGAAGAATTTCGCCGAGCGAACCGGTCGCGTAGATGCTTGCTGCCTGTTCCTCGAGCAGCACGTCGTCCGCCTCGGCAACCGAGGCGACGGCGTGCAGGTCATCTGCTGCGCGGTCCGGACCGAGGGCATGGGTCAGCGGGAAGACAGCCAGCAGGCAGCCCGCCGCTGCGAGCAGCCACCGGGTGGGCAACTCCACAACCACCAGGAGCAAGAGGCCGAGTTCTGCGTAGAGCCGCAGAATGTCGCCGTCGTAGAGCAGGGCGTGAACTGAGCCAAATGCAAGCAGAATGAAGAGGCGGCGGAGCATGCGGGGACGGGCCAACGCCGGCGGCCAACGGCTGAGCTGCGTGGCAAAGCTGAAGCCGAACAGCAGGCTGAAGAGTGTCCACGACTTCGACTCAAACAGGGCATGCTTGAGCATGAAGCAGAGCCGGTTGGCCGGATCGTTCCAGGCGATCGAGTCGGCCCCGAACGAATACATGTTCACCAGCAGCACACCGAACAGCGCAAAGCCCCGCACGGCATCGATGCCGTCGTCGCGGGCTGTCTGCGGTCCACCCGCGTGGTCGGGTGGCTCCGGAGGGCTCCTTCCCGAAGGGACGAGCAGCCGGTGCAAATAGCCTGCCGCTGCTGGAAGCGGCGATCGGCAACGCCGAGAACCCTCGGTGTTTTCGGGTGTTCCCCGCGCAGGCGGTCGATCGCCCGCCTGCGCGGACGAGGAACGGGGCGGGCTTTTTCCAGGGACGGCTAGCAGAGCACTTCCCATTCTGCACCGATGAGATCGATGGATTGGCCGATGCCGAGGTCGCGTGCGCGGCGGTAAAGGGACGTGGCCACGGCAAGGTCCTCGATCGCCAGGCCGAAGGGATTGAAGAAAATCCGCTCGTCGTCGGTTTCACGGCCGGGACGGCTGCCCGCGATGATCTCACCAAATTCGGCATGAACCTGCTGCCGATCAAGCAGCCCCGCGCGGTGCATCCGGGCCAGCACCCGGTCGGAGTGGATGCACTGCTCCCAGTCATCGACCACGATCTTGTCGGCCCGCTGCACAAAGGCAAACGTCGGATCCATCAGCGAGACATTGAGGAACAGGGAGCCGGCGCGAAAACACTCTGGATCCAGATAGGCCTCCTGGGCCGTCGTGGCGGCAAGGGCGATGTCTGCCTCGGCGACCGCCTCCTCGTAGCGGCTCATGACCTCCACCCGAACCCCCAGCTTCTGCATGTGGTCGGCAAAGCGGTCGGCCCGCGACACATCGAGGTCGAAGCAGCGGAAGGTCGCAAGTGCCGGGAACCAGGTGTGCAGCAGGTGCAGGGTAAGGGCCGCAATCCGGCCTGCCCCCACCACCCCCACACTGCGGGCATCGGCCCTGGCCAGCCGCCGGGCCGCCAGCCCCTGGACGACGGCCGTCCGCAGCGCCGAGACCAGCCCGCCTTCCATGATCGCCAGCGGCAGCCGGGTTTCGGCATCATTCAGCACGATCACGGCATTGGCCCGCGGCAGGCCGCGGCTTGGATTCTGATGCGCACTGCCAATCCACTTGATGCCCTCGATGTCAAAGCTGCCACCGAGGTGGGCGGCAAGACCGATAAAGCGATCGGCAACATGGGGCCGCTCGGGCCGCTTCAGAAAGCTGCTCGGCGGGGCGGTGAAATCACCGGCGGCATGAATCCGGAACATCTCTTCGAGGGCAGTCGCTGCCAGCTCGAAATCTGCCGCCCCGCAGGCCAGCAGGTCGCGCTGCGTCAGCAGGAGCGTCATGCGGTGCTCTCCGGCCCGTCATCGGCAAACAACTGCGGTACATCGATCCCCCGAACCGACAGCCACTCTTTGTCGAACTGTGTGTCACTGTACCGGCTGCCGTGGTCGGGCAGCACCGCCACGAGATTGTCATCGGGGCCATAGCTGGTCGCGGCGATGTCGCGCATCACGTGCAGGACCGCTCCGCCGGTTCCGCCGGCGAGGATGCCTTCGCAACGGGCCAGTTCGACAGCGGCCTGAATCGCCTCTGCTGCCTGGACGTATACCACCCGATCAACGAATTGCCAGAATGAGGGCGGGTCGTAGTTGGCCGGCGCGATACTCGTTCCCATGCCGTTGAGATGCCGCGGGGCCGCACCATGATTCCCCGGCAGAGCCAGCGAGCCATGCTCGTCAACCAGCCAGATATCGGTCTGCGGTGAGTGTTCGCGAAAAAAACGGGCAACGCCCATCGAACTGCCGCCGGTGCCGGCACAGAGCACCACCGCCCGCACCCGGCCTTCAAGGGCCTCGAGAATCTCCGGCCCGGTGGTGGCCTGGTGCGCCGCCAGATTGGCCGGACTGTCGTACTGGTCGAGGTACACCGCCCCGGGATATTCGGCCAGCAGTTCGGTGACCCGGGCCAGTCGGGTGAGGTGGTAGCCGCCGGTGTGATCCCGCCGATAGACCTTCACGACCGTCGCCCCATACAGCCGCAGGCTCCGCTCCGTTGCCGGCGAGATCTTCGGGTCCACCACGCAGATCAGCCGGAAGCCCTTCACCGCGCAGACCAGCGCCATCGCCAGCCCCATGTTGCCGGAAGTCGCCACGATGATCGCGCTGCCGGTTCGCAGTCCGTGCACGACCTCGGCCTCCTCGATCATCCGCACCGCGGCCCGATCCTTCATGCTGCCGCTGGGATTGAGCGACTCGAGTTTCCCATACAGGGTCGGCTGCAACCCGGTGCCGAATCGACTCAGCCGCACCAGAGGTGTCTGTCCGATCACGTCAAGAACCGAATCACCGACGCGACTGAATGAAACCGGGAGTTCCTGGAGGTGATCAGAAGGGGCCATGCGTCGCTCACGGGCTTGCGGCGGCGTCAGTTCCGCGACGCCTTTCCCCAGCATACCCGACAGCAGGTGAGCATCAGCCGGGCACTCAGCAGGCCCGGTTGGTGGATGCCCTGTACCCCTCGACTTCGCTGCCGCGGGATGGGACGTGCCCGACGGAGCAGACGTGTCGAGGAGTAGGCATGGCGTTTTCCAGCACGTGCGGGATGCCGTTGCCGCCACCGGAGCCGTACCTGGCCGCCGCGGACCGAGTTGGCTCCACGCGGCTGAGCGGCTGGAATCTCGCTGCCGGCAGTCCGCAGGTCGACTCGACCCGGCGGTCAGGTTATTTCAGGTTGCCGAGGAATCGGCCTGCCGAGGGCTCAGTCAACGGCGGCGATCGCTTCGGCGACAGCTTCCACCGCGGCCGCGATCTGCTCTTCGCTGTGCTCACTGGTGAGGAAGAATCGAATTCGGGCCTGCGACTCGCGGACAGCCGGATAGAGGATCGGCCGGGCGTTGATTCCGACTTCGAGGAGCCTCTGCGAGACGGCGAGGGCCCGCCGGGAACTGCCCACGATCACCGGCACAACCGGGGTGTCGCCGCTGGCACCGGTGTCGAGCCCGGCATCGGTCGCAAACTTGAGAAACAACTCGGATCGTTCCCGCAGCTGGGTCACCCGCCACGGCTCTCGGCGGATCACCCGCACCGCCTCGAGCGCAGCCGCGGCGTTCGGGGGTGAGCAGGCCGTCGAGAAGACGAAGGCGGGCGTCGTCAGCCCCAGATAGTCGACCAGCCGGGCGGCACCGGCCAGGTAGCCGCCGCCCGATCCGAGCGCCTTGCTGATCGTCCCCATCCAGAGGTCGCCCTCCGCCGGGTTGACACCAAAGTGCTCGCAGATGCCCCGGCCGCCGGCGCCAAGCGTACCGAGCGAATGAGCCTCATCGCAGTAGAGCAGCGCGTTGTGCCGTCGCTTGACGTCGATGAACCGCGGCAGGTCGGGATAGTCGCCGTCCATGCTGTAGACGCCCTCAATCGCCACCACCACCCGACGGTAGCGACCGCGGATGTCACGCAGGAGCCCATCGAGCTGCTCATGGTCGTTGTGGCGGAAGCTGCGGCGGGCTGCCGCCGATGCCGTCGCCCCCTGGACGATGCTGTTGTGGGCCAGTTCGTCGTACAGGATCAGGTCGCCCTCGCCGAAGAGATGCGCGAAGACCGACGCGTTGGTGCCGTACCCGCAGGGAAACACCGTCGCTCGTTCCACCCCGAGGAATGCGGCCAGTTCGGTATCGAGCTGGTCGTGAACGGTTGTGTTGCCGCCCACCATCCGGCTGGCTGAGCCACTTGTTCCGAAGCGGTCGATCGCCTCCTTGGCCGCCCTGGTGACGTCGGGGTGGGCGGCGAGGCCGAGGTAATCGAAGCTGGTGAAGCTGACAACCTCACGGCCGGCGATCCGGGCCGTCCGGCCCTGCACCGACTCGTTGGCCAGTCGAAACGGATTGGCGAGCCCTGCCTGCCTCAGGTCAGCCAGCCGTCTTTCAACCGCCGCCACCTCGGGAAACAAATCAGCAATGTCCCGCGGCTCCGGGGATTCGGCCGCGGCGATCGCTGGTGTCCTGGCCCGCGGAGTGTTTGGCGTGGCAGGGGGATGGGCAGGCGACCGACTCTCGGTTCGATCGACCGCGTCAAACATCCGTTCGGCCACGCAGTCAACGAGATCCTGGCAGGTCCGAACCTCCATCAACCAGTCCTCGTGAAACCGCATCACGTAACGGCCTTCAAGCCGAGCGATCGCATCGCCCAACCGCCCCGGATCGATGCCGGCCGCCGCCAGATTCGACCCCATCGACAGTGGCCGGCGACTGGAGGGAGGAAGCACCCGCTCGAGTTCGGCGATCACCACGTCTGCGATCACTTCCCATCGATGGGCACCTGGACTGCCACGGCCGGCAGCTCCGCCCGCATTGCCGGGATTCGACGTCACCTGTTGCAAGAGAATCATGGCTCGCGCCGCCTCCTCTGCTGCTGCCGCAATATTGAAACCCGCTTTGCCGATGCCAACATTATGGTGACTGGCGAGCAAACAACCAGTGAATCCCGGCTGACAACCGCTCGCGGCGTCATCCGGCACTTCACCAGATGACGCCTTTTTTGCCGGCACAACCGCGGCCTGTGAAGATCTGCCGGCTGAAATGGCTGGTTGCGTCATACGGCACGAGACGGTTGAGCGCACTCGGCAGCCAGTTTTCGAGCAACGAAGAGCACCCTCAGCCCGGTCCAGAGAACGATCGTCTTCGTAAACCGCGACGGCAACTGGCCCTGCCGCGAGTACGCGAGTGTCAGAACGGTGCATTTGTGCTGGAAACCCGACTTGCAGACGCCGCATGTTTCCGGCGGGCCCACGCTCGTCCCAAGGCCGACTGCAAGCAGTTCAGAGGGGATCAGCGGCGGGCTCATTCTGAAGCAATCCGGATCGGCGAGCCGAAG
>CALAZQ010000181.1 GCA_937926325.1 uncultured Planctomycetaceae bacterium
GGGCTTTTTCTCGCCAGCGAGCGAGAGGTCTATCGCTACATCTGTGCCCTCGCCCCGGCCCGCGAAGACGCTGACGAAATCATGCAGCAGACAGCCGTGGAACTCTGGCGAAAGTTTGACCAGTTTGACCTGACGCGGCCGTTCACGCCGCTGGCCTGTCGGTTTGCCCTGAATGTCGCCAAACAGTGGCTGGACCGGAAACGTCGCTGGCGGCACCTGCTGGCAGACGGGCTGGCCGAGCGAATTGCTGATCGCCACGAAGAGCTTCAACCGCTTCTCGATGACCGACTGAAGCATCTCGACGATTGCCTCGACAAGCTTCCAGACAAGCAGCGGTCGATCATCGATGGCTATTACTTTCACAAGCGGTCGGTCGATCAGGTCGCGGCAGAGGCGGGGCGAACCGTTGATGCGGTCTACAAGGCAATGCAGCGGATTCGGCAGGCCTTACAGGAGTGCATCGAACAGGCCGAACTGCTGGAGGGAACGTCATGAACTTTCCCTCGGTCGAGTTTGACGCGGCAGTGGCGGCCGCCTGCCACGGCACCGCCACCGAAGCGGACCTCGTTGGGCTGGGCCAACTCCTCCAGCACGACGATGCTGCGCTCGATGAGTACCTGCTGCGGACCGAACTGCACGCCGCGCTGCTGACAACGCCACGGTTCACGGGGCCCGTCGATTTTGCAGGCATCGCTGCTGCCGGCGACAGCATTTCGCACTCCGGGAGGGCGGCCAGGGGCCGTTTCCTCATCGCCGCCGCGGCGGTTACGGCCCTCAGCCTGCTGCTGGCGGCCTGGGGCGCTTTCGGAAGCCTGACCCGCCCGACGGCTTCAACTACCTCGGCAGAGGACGTCGCCGCCATTGTCGGTAGCTTCCTGACGCTTGAGGCGGTCGAATGGGTTGCCCCAGAGACAACCGTTCAACAGGGTGACCCGCTGCGGGCGGGCCAACTGATTGAACTGGTCCGAGGCACCGTTCAGCTTCAGTTCACCAGCGGGGCATCGGTCCGACTGAGTGGCCCGGCTATTTTCAGGGCCGAGTCGCCACTGACGGCGGTGCTGACGATGGGGCGGGTGGCGGTGACGGCTGATACACCGGAATCGAAGGGCTTCACGCTGCGGACCAGGACCGGGCGAATCGTCGATCTTGGCACCGAGTTCACTGCCGAGGCGCTTCCCGACGGCCGCTGCCGCATCGGCGTCGCCTCGGGGCTCGTCAGCTTTCATCCGGGCCAGGAGGGGGCGGGCCAGCTCCTGCGGGCGGGCGATCTGATGGAGGTCGAGCCGGGCCACCGCCAGGTGATCACCCGGATTGAACAAGGGGATGAAACGCCCGCCTTCAGTTTCCCCACGATTGAGCCCCCGGCCGCTGATGATCGCGCCGGCAGCGGCCAGTCAGCCATCCGTCGGGTCTTCGGCGACTTGTATGAGCACCCCCGGAGGCAGGCGCAGAGCGCGCCGCCCGAGATTCTGCTCGATGGCAAGGGGCAGTCGAATCCTGATGCCCCGGAGGAGTCGCTCTATTTTGCCGATGCCCAGACCGGCGGCCTGCACCTCGATCTGGGCGAGCCGGTCGCGATTCGCAAAATCAACGTCTATTCCTGGCATCGCTGCCTGAATCCGGGCTTTGAACAGAAGCTGCGGCAGGCTCATCGGGAGCGGGCTGCCCAAAATTATGTTGTCTATGGCTCGGTGGCAGCTCAGCGACCAGCGGTCGACGGCCCCCTCGCCGACGCGGGCTGGACGCTCATTGCCCGGGTCAACTCCGACGCCTATTTCGGCCTGACCGGCACGGCACGTCCAGCCCAGCAGGCCTCGTCGATTACTTCCGGACGGGGCACCGTCGGCCAGTACCGGCACCTGCTGTTCATCGTGCAGCCGACCGTCGGGACGAACCACACCGGCGAGGACTTGAGCTTCGGCACCTTCTTTGGCGAGATCGACGTCCATGGCGAGTCGGTGCTGACGGCGGAATAACGCACAGCCTGAGCGAGAGGCCGGCACCCGCAGGCCACGGGTTTGCTATGCTGCGGAAATCTGTTCAGCGGCTCTTCCTCAGCTCAGGCGGCCACCCTTCCGGCTGCTGCCCCCGGCATGTCAAGCTCTCCGCCCAGTTCCCACCCGACGTCACGGCTGGCCCGCAAACTGCCGCGGACCACCCAGTTGCTGGGGCTGACCCGCTGGTTCAGCATCGTCACCGTGCTGTCGTCGCTGGTTGGGGCGCTGCTGATGTTCCTCATCGGGGCGGCCAACACGGGGGAAGCGGTGCTGCGATATTTCGGCCTGCGGGTCGATGCGGCGGCCGCCGCGACCAGCAGCCCCCGGCCGGCGGCCAACCTGCTGCTGCTTGAGTCACTCGACAACGGCCTGACCGGGCTGACCTTCCTCTACTTTGCCTACGGCATCTACGCCCTGTTCCTGACGACCTCCGAAACCATGGCCGAGGCGCCCCGCTGGCTGAAGGTCGAAAACATCGCAGCCCTGAAGAAGACGCTGCTCGAGGTGGTGGCCGTGCTGCTTGCCGTGATGTTTGTGCGGGTGCTGGCTGAAAAAATGCTGACCAACGGGCCGAGCTGGGAGATGCTGATCATGCCCGCCGGCATCATTGCCATTGCCATCAGCAGCCGGCTGATGTTCAGCGAGCCGCCGCGACCAGCAGCTCATGCTCCGCGGGAAAAGTGAAAGCCCACCCCGGAAACCAGGATGGGCTTTCAGATGCGCGCCGGGGCCTGAGTACCACCCGCCAGAAGGTTCGGACGAGTACGGGCCATTGCCCAGCGGCACGACGGTGAAATGTCGGACGATTGTGCAGAAATCGGCCCGCCGGTTGCGAATCTTGAGAAGAATTCCCGCGCGGCGTGCGGCCGCTCTGCCGTTATTCGCCGAACCCGCCCAGTGCCGGGCGAAGCTCGTCCAGCTTGGCCGAGCCGATCCCGCGAACCCGCAGCAGATCCTCCGGCTTCCGGTAGGGGCGGCTTTCGATGATCCGATTGGCAATCGCCTCGCCAACGCCGGGCAGGGCCATCAGTTCATCACGAGAAGCGGTGTTCGGATCGACCGTCGTGCCGGGGCTCAGCCGGCCATCCACCGCCTGCAGCAGTTCACGCTCCTCGTCCCGATCGAGCCGACGTTCCTCCGGCAGCTGCTCCCAGTCGGTATGGGCCCAGGCCCCTGCCCCCTGCTTGGCCGCCTTCAGCTCAAGATCGCGGAGCCGCTCCCGATAATCATCCCCCGACTCCCCCGCCGGCGTGCTGCGGCAGACGCCATAGGCCCGGGCCATGCCCGTTGAGACGAGATGGCTGGCCAGATCGCGGCCCTCGGCATCGACGATAAAGCCATAGATTCGCTTGTAGCGGGCACTGCCCCGCCCATCGGCAAAGCTGGTGTGCAGCGTGAACGGCTCGGCGAGAAATCGGCGGGTTTCCTCGGTTGCGTCCGTCGCGAGGTCCTTGGCAAAGGCAATTGACGCTGCCGCCGTCGGCTTAATGGTCGTGATGCCGAAGTACCGCCGCTGGCTCCGCAGCCGCCGGGCATCGGTGGAATCACTGATCTGATTCTCGATGCAGTCGGCACCGTAGAGCCGGACCGTGTGTTCATCGCCGTCGGGCGTCCGAATCCGAAAGCTGTCACCGTCGGCCCAGTCGGTGGGGATGAAGGTGCAGCCCTCAATGGCGACCAGTTCGTCTGCTTGAACGGCTGTCGGGCCAAGCCCACCGCAGACAAAGACGACGGCAAGCAACTGGACGACCATTCGGCACCGAACTGCCGCTCGTGCTTGTAAGAACAAGAACCTGCCTACGCTGACCCTCGGCATCTGCAACACCTGAAATCCTTCGAGAACGAGAGCGGACGAACCCCTACGATAAAAACCGTCAGTCAGACGCCCGTCCGGCCGCGGGGCGCGACCGGCAGCGTCAGTTCAACCCCCTCCTCCCGCAACAACTCAAGAGCATTGCGGGCGGCCGCCTGCTCTGCTTCCTTTTTGTTGCGGCCCCAGGCGGGCGGATACCGACGCTGGCCAATCTGGGCCCGAATCTGAAACTCTTTGCTGTGGTCCGGCCCCACCTCGTCGAGCACCTCGTAGGTCGGTGCCACACCAAAAGTTCCCTGGGCCAGTTGTTGCAGCAACGACTTGTGATTCGAGCCCTCCTTGCCAGAGATCACCTTTTCAATCTCCGGCCCCACCCAGCGTTCCAGAAAGACCCGCGCTGGCTCAATGCCCCCGTCGAGGTAGATGGCTGCAATCAGCGACTCGAACATGTCCGACAGCACCGAGTTGGGCACCGGCCGGTGCACCGACATCCCCTTGCCGACGATAAGAAAGTCAATCAGGCCGAGTTCCCGGCTGATGCGGCTGCAGGTTTCCCGGCTGACAACGGCCGACTTGATCCGGGTGAGATCACCCTCGAGCGACCCGGGAAACTCCCGATAGAGCTGGTCGCAGACGACGAAGCCCAGAATGGCGTCACCCAGAAACTCAAGCCGCTCGTTCGAGGCCAGCCGGTGGTGGGCGCCGGAGGCATGCGTGACGGCCGCCTGCAAGAGGCTGCGATCCTGAAAGGCATACCCGATACGGGCCTCGCAGGCCGCCAGGCCATCAGTCGGCGGGGCGAGCGTCGGCTCATCAGACATCAAAAACTCCCGCTTCTTCCCCCGGACACTACTGCTCGCCGGGCCCGCCTGTCAATTCTGCCACAGCCGGCCGCCGACCGCCGGCCGAACCATCCTGCCGCCCCTGCCGTACCACTCAATGGAGACGTTCTGCCCGTCGGGAACCGTCCCCTCGTGCCGATCCCCCTATGATAGAGGAAAATCGGTTGCCACTGATTGCGCGAGGGTTCATTTCCAACGGCCGATCGTGTCCAGTTCCAGTTCCGGCGGGAAAGCCGGAGGGAAGAAAAGGAGGACAACTAGATGTCAGAATTTTGCAAGCAAATGAATCCGGTGGCCCGAGGCTGCCGGAGGTGTTTTTCATTGGCGGCGGCACTGCTCACCGTGGCGGCGGTTGGCGTCGTGCTGCCGGCACCGGCACTTGCTGCCGATCCGGCACCAGGCGACCCCGTAGCGGCTGCCAACGCCCTGTCGCAGGCCTTCCGCAACGCCGCCGGCAAGGCCACTCCCAGTGTGGTGGTGGTCCGCAGCGAAACCAGGGCCCGGAACGTCACCGCAAACGGCAACGGCCGGGGCCGGATGGACAACCCGTTTCGCGGCACCCCGTTTGAAGACTTCTTCCGCGACGGCATGCCCGAGGGGTTCGGCGGTCCCAACGGCCGCATGCCGCCCCGGTCGGGCATCGGCTCCGGCGTCATCGTCGATGCTGCCGGCATCGTGCTGACCAATAACCATGTCGTCGAAGGGGCTGATGAGGTGACGGTCGAACTGACCGACGGCCGCGAGTTCAAGGCGGCCGATATCAAGACCGACCCCGACAGCGACATCGCGGTGATCCGGCTGGCCGACGCCGACGGCCTGCCGACAGCGGCGCTCGGCAACTCTGATGAACTGGAGATCGGTGACTGGGTGATCGCCATCGGCAATCCCTTTGAACTGGAGACGACGGTCAGTGCCGGCATCATCTCGGCCAAGGGCCGCGAGCTCGGCCGAATTCGCCGGGCCAAGTTCCTGCAGACTGACGCAGCAATCAATCCGGGCAACTCCGGTGGTCCACTCGTCAATCTGGCCGGCGAGGTGATCGGCATCAATACGGCGATCGCCTCCAACAGCGGCGCCTACCAGGGCATTGGCTTTGCCATCCCGATCAACCAGGCTCGCTGGGTGAGCGAACAGCTCATCGCCCGCGGCAGTGTTGAGCGAGGCTATCTCGGTGTGTCGATCGCACCACTGTCGGCCGACATGGCGACCAAGCTCGGCGCCCCGGGCCGCAAGGGCGTGCTCGTCACCGAGGTGATGCCCGGCACGCCCGCCAAGGAGGCAGGCATGCAGGACCTTGACGTCGTCGTCTCGTTCGACGGCAAGCCGGTCGATAGCCCGCGGACCCTGCAAGAGGTGGTCGAGCGGTCGGCCATCGGCAGGCAGCACGACGTGGTGGTCCTGCGGGACGGCCGCGAGGTATCGGTGAAGGTCGAGGTGAAGACGCTGCCGGAGCGGTTCGGGCAGCGGCAGCAGGGGCGGCGGATTGCTCCCGGTGGTGAAGAGACCTTCTATTCCAAGGCCTTTGGGCTCGAGGTTCGCGACAAGGGCTCGGTCGCCCAGGATGCCTATGAAGGTTTCGAGGGTGTGCTGGTGGACCGGGTCGATCCCGACGGTCTGGCCGCCGAGGTCGGGCTGGGCCCGGGCGTGCTGATCCGCAAGGTCGGCAAGACCCCGGTCAGCTCGATTGATGAGTTTGCCGAGGCGATCGAGCAGGAGACCCCCGAAGCCGGTGTGGTGTTGCAAATCCGCACGCCCCGCGGCAACGCCGTGATTCTCTTGAAAAAGGAAGTCTGAACCGAAAGGCTTTCCCACCAGCTGAAACGGCCCCGGCCCCCGGCCGGGGCCGTTTGCATTTTCAAGGAAATCTTCCGCTCCTGGCTTCCTGCAGAGAAAACGCACGGGAACCGACAGTCCACAACAGGAAGCCGGCGGACCTGCACCACCTACAAGCGTCGTCCCTGTCCAGTCGCTTCCGCTCCTGGCTTCCTGATGATGACGCCGGCCGGAACCG
>CALAZQ010000182.1 GCA_937926325.1 uncultured Planctomycetaceae bacterium
CAGCATCCAGTGCATCTTCACGTCGGGGTTGCTATCAAGCGCCCGACAGAATTCTTTCACGGTCATCGGCAGGTCCTCGTCGGAAGTCTCTTCGTCGGCACCGATCCCGAGTGTACCGCACGCGGCCATTCCTTGGACCGGGTGCCTTTCGCGATTCCCATCCGGCCCACGACGACGAACCTTTATGGGCCGCCCGCTAACTTTGTGCTGAAGCCTCCTCGGCTCATGTCTTGGCTCGCCGACAACCCCAACCTCGCCCCACACCAGCGAAGCCAAGCCCGGCCGCGGTGATGCCACACAACGCCAATGCGGTCGGTTCGGGCACCGGCACGACGGGCTGGGTTTGGAGCCGAGCGATCTCGGCGCTGTCGATCACCTCATCCCAAATCGCCACATCATCGATGTAGCCTTCCCAGTTTCGGCCAGTACCCGCCCGGTGCCCTCCGACCACCAAGCCGTTGCCAGGATCAAGCTCACCACTTGCGGTCTCCTGCTTGACTTCGGTTCCATCGAAGTATGTGGTGATCGTCCGCGTAGTTGCATTGAACGTGGTGATCACATTGTGCCAGCTCTGATTCGGCTCGGTATCAAACGAATAGAAAACATCGGAGTCGTTATTGACGGACGTATAAATCTGCGCCACATCACCGGCGCCTTGGTCTCGTAGGCCAAGTGAAATCGGGTGGCTCTGCGTGTTGTTCAGAGTTCCGTTGGTCGCCTCGAGGACGAAGTAGCGAGAACTGCCCGTTATGTCTGCGAGATCGAGGTAGTACCATGCCGAATACGAGAAGTCGCTGCCGGAAGCCACGACGACGGCATTGTCCACGAATGCATATTGACTCGAAGTTCGCTGGAAGTCGGCCCCACCCGCTCCGAACTTGGCGGCAACCGCTTCGATTGAAGCCCCATTGACCGGTGTGAGGTTGTACGACGAACCACCCACATACGCGGCAAAGTTGTCGTTGAAGTTCCAGTATGCCACGATACTCGCACGAGTTGCTTCGGCCGGCAGAGTGCAGACCGCCATGACCGCCAAGAGGGAAACCAAGGCCGATCGGCCGCCCCCGCGTTGACAATGCCCGTTTCTCATCATGCAGACACCCGTGGTTCTATCTGTGGGCTGAAAAGATGCGCCTCCGTCGGCCCATCACCGACGGTTTCGACTAGTTCTAGCCAGGCGGTTTCACGGCGTAGGCTGCAAATCAGCCGAATCGGGCGGCGGCGTCCGGGAATCCGGCAGGACACAACCCTCAGGTGGAGGAAACTCGCTGATCGGTCGTTGTGACTGCGGGATGTCGGCGAGCCGCACCGTGCACCGTGGCCAGTGAATGCCCCGATGAGGCGGGCCGATGGAGATTGCGAAGGAGCGAGTTCACATGGCGTCTGAGAGGCAGTTGGCAACGCCGCTGCGTGCGGTGCTCGTGGATGATGAGCCGCTGATCCGCAAGCGGTTTCGGCAGATGCTCAGCCATCACCCGGAAGTCATCATCGTGGGGGAGGCGGGGAGCGCCGCCGAGGCGGGCGGGCTGTTGTCCAACGTCGAGTGCGACCTCGTCTTTCTCGACGTGGTCATGCCCGAGGCGGACGGGTTTTCCCTGATCAGCCGGGTTCCGCCGACGGCTGCCGTGGTGTTTGTGACCGCCCATGAGCGGTTTGCCCGGCATGCGTTTGACGTAGCGGCGACCGATTACCTGCTCAAGCCCGTCGATCCCGACCGACTGGCCGAATGCCTTCGGCGTGTGCGGGCACGGCTGGCCACGCAGCGGGCCAGCGACCAAATTCTGGTGGTGGAAGGGGATCGCACCCGTCGGGTGACCGCAGCCGAGATCGTGGCGGTGGAGCAGGCTGGTGATGCGGCCGTACTGCTGCACATCGCGCGGGAT
The DNA here is from genome assembly GCA_937926325.1 of uncultured Planctomycetaceae bacterium. Taxonomy (GTDB): domain Bacteria; phylum Planctomycetota; class Planctomycetia; order Pirellulales; family UBA1268; genus UBA1268. The sequence goes on from CALAZQ010000182.1 coordinate 1,884, forward strand.
GTCGCCGCCCGCGTCAGCGGTCGGGTGGGCGAGTGGGCCGAGCGACTCCAGGAGCGTGGCCTTGAACGGGTCAGCCGCAGCCTGCTGCTTCGGCCAGAGGCGATCGTGCATCTCGAGCGGCTCAGTCGCAACGAGATGCTCGTGGAACTCGCCGGTGTATCCAAGACGTTTCGCCTCGGCCGCACCGCCGCCGTGCGGGTGAACCGGCTCGTATCGGGCAGCCCGTAACGAGGATCGACGGCAGCCTAGCCCGCGGGCCGCAGAACGCGGTACGCTCGGCACCCAAAGGGAGACTGCATGCCAGAACCGCTACGAGCCAGTCCAAGAGCAACCTTCGGCTTCTGGCAGGCTGTCGGCTGGGCTGGGCTAGCGGCCGTTTGGGCTAGCCTCGCGGTCGCCAATGGAAAACCCGCATCGACGGCGGGGTGGCTCGTCGCGGCCAATGTCACTGTTGGGCTCGTGCTCACGACAGGACTGGCGGCTTTTTTCCAGTGGTTTCGCTGGTCGGGCCGGGCTGCTCGTCAGATGGTGCCGGTGTTTCTGCTGGCCGCCTTCACGGCGGGGCTCTCGCATCTTCTGCTGGCAATGCTTCCCGGCTTCTGTGGAGCACGCGACTGGGACTTTCTCGGGTTCGTCTCGCCAACTGTCTTTGGCGTGATCCGTGCGACGATCCTCTACTCCCTCTGGAGCCTGGTGTTTGTCGTGGGCAGTCTCGTAGGAGAGCGGGGCGAGGCTCGGCGACGGACGGCGGCGCTCCAGCAGGAGGTGCGGGATGCCGAGCTGCGACTGCTGCTCGATCAGCTCGATCCCCACTTCCTCTTCAATGTCTTGATGCTCGTGCAGGCGGAAGCTGACGACCCCGACCGGGTGCGGGAACTGGTGCTCCGGATCTCCCAATACCTGCGAACCGCCATCGGCCGGGCGAGCCCGATGCTGCCGGTGGGCCAGCAGGCTGACGAATGCCTGGCCTACCTGCAACTGCAGCGGGCCAGGTTTGGTGAGTCTCTGTCTTGGCGGATCGCAGTTGAGCCCGATGCCGCTGGCGTGCTCCTGCCCCGGCTGACTGTGCAGACGCTCGTGGAGCATGCGGTGCGCGACAGCTTCGAGGCGAGCGGCGAAGCGACGGAGATCCTGGTCACGGCGCGGCTGGAACGTGATCAGCTGCTGCTGAAGGTCGTTTATCCGTCCAGTCAGGAGCGGCTCTCGAGCAGTGGCTTGTCTGAACTGGAAGATCGACAGTCGCAGGGGCTCAGGGATCTCTGCCGTCGGCTGGAAGTGCTGGTCGGCCCTGAGGCCTGCCTTCGGCTCACGGCGGGCGACGGCCTTGCCAGGGCCAGGATTCAGTCGCCCGTCCAGCGGCACTCGTAGACTATGCCGGTGCGAGCTGGACGGAGATTGGGCTCGGCTGTCGGCCGCTGAGGCGGGTCGCGAAGGCCGAACCCTGGATTCCGGTGCAGCGTGACGGGCTCTCAACCCGGGCTCCAGAAAACGGTGATTGATCGACCGGCGAACGATCCTTTTGATGAGCCAGGTATTCTTGATGGGTGACCGATTTCGGTTGAGACTCTTCACCGCCATCTGCGTTTTGCTGCTCGGTGCAGCCGTGGCGGCAGATGCTGATCCACGGGCTGCCGACGTATTGGCCGCCGATGCGGCTGGGAGACGTGAACTGGCGGTTTCTCCATTGGCAGTCGGCCCGACTGCCAGCAGCGGACCCGCCCCCCGGAACGATCCAGACTCTGAGCCACGAGCCCACAGAACATGGCTGGCAGCAGCTTTGGGCAGCCGACTTCGAAAACGTCAATGACGAGCCCGGTACCTGGACCTGGACCGAGGGGCAGGTTCATTGCACGGGCAAGCTGCCGCCCGGCGGCATCGAAGTGCAGGTGCTCGTGGTTTGGCTCGATGCATCGCCGCTTGACCTCAGCTGACCCGGGCAACTTTTTTTCAACCATTCGACCTCCATCTTCAGGCGGCCGATCTGCTCGTAGAGCTCGTGCTCATCCGCGGCCTGGTCGGCCCGTCGCTGCCGCCCATCGGCGAACAGCTCGGACACCTGGCCCATCAACTGCTTCTTCCAGGCGGTCACCTGGCTCGTGTGAATCCCAAACTGGCTCGCCAGCGAGGCCGTCGTCCAGTCTCCCTTGGCGGCCGCCAGGGCCACCGTGGACTTGAATACCGTCCCAAATACTCGCCACTTCCCAGCCATCATCCTGCTCCTGATAGCGTGCCTCCCTCCGGGGAAACGACACCTTATCGGGCCGCGCGAAAATTGGGGGCCATCTCAGTGCTGCAACTCTCGATCACGTGGATCAATCGGGGCTGAAGAGCCGGGCCTGTGTTTCTGGGGGTGGTATCTCTACCGGCTCGATGCACTTCGCCGAGTCGTTCCTGACGTTGTTCACGAGCGTGCTGACTGGATACGCCGTCATTTCGTCAGGGTGAAACGGCCGCAGGAGCCGGGCGAGTGTGCCGGGGTCGTGCTCAGCCGGGTCGAGCCAGACGGCAAAACTCTCCGGCGGGATGACCACGGGCATGCGGTCGTGAATCGCCAGCATCGGTTCGTTGGCGTCGCAGGTGAGGATCGTGCAGGTCTCCAGAGGCTCGCCCTGTTTGTCCCAGCGATCCCAAAGCCCGGCCATCCCAAACGGCCGGCCAGATTTCAACCTGATGTAGCAGGGCTGCTTCGTGCCATTTCGGGGCTGCCACTCGTAAAAGCCGTCCGCCACGATCAGGCATCGGCGGGATCGGAAACTTGCCCGGAAGGCCGGCTTGGTGGCGGCGGTCTCCGAGCGGGCGTTGATCATCCGGCTGCCGATCTCGGGATCATCCGCCCAGAATGGCACCAGCCCCCATTGCAGGGCCACGAGTTCTCGCTGGTGACTGTCTGGCTGCTCCCGAATCGCCAAGACCTGCTGGGAGGGTGCGATGTTGAATCGCTCCGGGAGCGTGGGCGGCACGGGCACGCCGAACGTCTCCGCGATGATGTCAGCCCGGGATTTCAGCGTGTATCGGCCGCACATAAAAAACCCCTGCTGTGGCTACCTTTGCTCGCCCTGCCCTATTATTCATCGGTTGGCACCCTGAACGAGCCCGAGGCAGACCTATGCAAATGATTTTGGCGGCGATCCTCCTGGCAATTTCGAGCCAAGTCGCAATCGAGGAAGCCCTGCGGCCGGTCATCGACTTTTCAGGCCCCGAGGCTGCCCAGAAGTGGCAGGCGGTGAACGACGGCGTGATGGGCGGCGTTTCAGACGGCCGGTTCAGGATGACCGACGCTGGGAAACTTGAGTTCTTTGGCACGCTCTCGCTTGAAAACAACGGCGGCTTCGCATCGGTCCGAACCAAGCCCTCGGAACTTGATCTCAAAGCCGGCGACACGATCGTGGTCCGGGTGAAAGGCGACGGCCGGGATTACGTGCTGAATCTCTACACCAAGAGCCGCCGCAGGGCCTTTTCGTACAGGGCGCCGCTCCCGACCACCAAAGACGAGTGGACCGAAGTCAGGGTGCCGCTGGCCGACTTCATCCCCACAGCATTCGGCAGGCGGGTACAGGGCATGGGGGCGGTCGAGCCAAGCCAGATTAACGGCCTGGGCTTCATGCTCGCCGACAAGCAGCCCGGCACGTTCCAGATGCAAGTTGAGTGGGTGAAGGTCGAGCGAGCCGGGAAATAGGTGCGTGTGCGAACGTCCCCAACACCGATCAAGGTCAGACACTTCATTGCTCGGAGTCGAGAGGCCGCCTGCATACGCGGGCTGCCTCAACCCGGGAGCGTCAAAGGGATGACCCGCTCGGATTTCAGCACGTCACTCGCGTAAAACAGACGCCAGCTGATCGCAGTCTCAAAGCCCCTCCGCCAGCCACCGGGCCTCGACCATGTCCGCCATCTCCCGGGCCTGCTCCTCTAGTTCCTCCAGCAGCTCGATGTCGTCGGTATCCTCGGCCCGGCGTGCGAGGAACAGCAGGTAATTTGCCTCGTTTCGCCACGCCTTGAGCCAGTCGGGCCGCGTGGAAACGGGCCGGTAGATCAGGCTTTCAAGCCGCAGGAACTCATCGCCGGAGAGGGTCATGGGCGACGAGTTTACCGCGTTGCCTGAGGCTGATCACAGCGTACGGCCCGTCACGTCTTCGCCGCCGCCAACAGCCTCGCCACCACCTCCGGCACGCCCACTGTCGCAGGCTTCGCCACGACCTCGAAATCCGGCCCCGTAGCCCGATCAGGCACATCTGGGTTGACCACGATCCGGCGGGCCTTCCTCGGAGCCTCAAAGACGAGCCCCGCCGCCGGATAGACCTGAAGCGACGTGCCAACCACCAGCAGAATATCGGCCTCGGCCACCACCTTGACCGCCTCATCCATGGCAGGCACCATCTCCCCAAACCAGACGATGTGAGGCCGAAGTTGGCTCCCGAGTTTGCATAGGTCGCCAAGCTCGATATCCCGGTCGCCCAGATGCCGGACAAGCCCAGGGTCCCACGTGCTCCTGGCCTTTAGAACCTCGCCGTGGAGATGGAGCACGTGGGACGACCCTGCCCGCTCGTGGAGGTCGTCGACGTTCTGGGTGACGATCCGGACGTCGTACGCCCGCTCGAGGACCATCAGGGCTCTGTGGGCGGCATTGGGCTCGGCCGCCCGAACTGCCCGCCGCCGCTGGTTGTAGAAGTCGAGCACGAGCCGGGGATTCGCTGCCCAGGCTTCCGGTGTCGCCACATCCTCGACCCGGTGCCCCTCCCAGAGCCCGTCCCCGCCTCGAAAGGTCGGAAGACCGCTCTCCG
>CALAZQ010000183.1 GCA_937926325.1 uncultured Planctomycetaceae bacterium
CTCGACGTATCCCGGCACGGGCCGCTCGGCGGCTTCCCGCCAGGCGAGCCAGCTCAAGCTACGACTGCCGCTACCGCTTCCACCGAGTCTCGCTTGAGCCGCTCAGCGACGAAACGAGAGCGAGGGCCCCGTAAAGAGGCCCTCGCATCTAGAGCCAGTGGCTGCTCTGAGTCAGTAGCTCCGCTGGGTATCTGGTCACGCTGGGCACCTTCGAACGCCGAAGCTGTTCGAACGGAGGTCAGCTGCAGCCTCGTGTGTCGGCATCCTAGGCGTCTGGATTTTCGACACACACCATCAGGTAGGCCGCGGTGCGATCGTCGAAGTGCACCAGGATATGCGTCTCAACTACTCAGCATCAGAAATGGTTATCGTTACTTTGTCAACATTTCCAGTGAACTCGGAAGCCTCACGACTATCGAACAGGTTGGAAACGACCTGCGTTGCGTCATCGACTCCAACGTCGGCTGTTTCATCTGCAGAGAAAACAGCGGGCTGCGTTTTTTCGACGCGACCTTCGGCTACCTTTTCCCCATCAACAAACAGCTTGGCAACACCACCTTTCCCGGTACCGCCACCGTCATAATCAAATGTCAATTTAATGTTGGCCTTTTCGCCGTCGATCGCGCTGGGAGACTCAATAGCGTATTGATCGAGGCCGAACCAGTTGTAGGTATAGGCTGGTTTGCCATCGTTCATGTAGAGTGCCCAGCCGCCGAACTTACCACCTTGGCAGAGAATTATCCCATTCGCCTTATCGTTGAGGGAAACATCGGCTTCGATCGTTTTCGACGTGTTTTTGACATTCAGGAAGGTATTTTCGAGGATCCCCTCCATGCCGTGTGCCAGTGTCAGCGATTTGCGATCCCCCATCAGATCAGGTCGCCCGGCGATCTTGGCGTTGAAACGCTCGTAGAGGCGATCATCAATGGGGTAGACGTTGTTGGCCAACGCCTCGAGAACAAACAAGCGTCGCAACTCCTGAAGCTTTTCGGGATTCTCTTTGGCAAGATCCTTGGTCAAGCTGAAGTCTTCTTCCACGTTGTAAAGTTCCCAGATGTCTTCCTCCAGAGGCCGCAAAGGGACTCCTTGCCATGGGACTTGGTGGACGGTCCGAGCTAACCAACCTTCATGGTAGAGCCCGCGATTACCGAACATTTCAAAATACTGCGTCGTGTGGCGATCTACTGCATCTTTATCCTTCGCGGCGTAGAGCATGCTCACACCGTCGAGTGGCTTTTGCGTTACCCCGTTGATTACCTTGGATTGAGGGATTTTCGCGGCTTCCAGTACAGTTGCGGCCACATCGTTAACGTGGTGCCATTGATCGCGGATCTCACCTTTTGCCTCAAAGCCTGCCGGCCAATGCATGACCATGCCGTTTCGAGTTCCCCCGAAATCAGCGGCCATCTGCTTGGTCCACTTGAAGGGGGCATCGGTTGCAACAGCCCAAGCTGCGGAGAAATGGGGGAAGGAATCGGGGCCACCCCAATCATCGGAACGAGCCAACATGCTCTCGATTGTTTCGGCATCAAAAATGCCGTTGAGGTGAACAAGTTCATTGAACGTCCCTTCTAAGCCACCCTCACCACTGGCGCCGTTGTCTCCCATGATGTAGATGAAGAGGGTGTTATCGAGTTCACCGATGCGATCGATGGCGTCTACCAAACGGCCAATTTCTACGTCGGTGTGCTCTGCAAAGCCGGCAAAGGTTTCCATCTGCACTGCGAAGAGATCTTTCTCTTCTTGGCTTAATGACCCCCAGTCTTTAATGTCCTCTGGCATATCTGCCAGTTGAGTATTTTGGGGCACGATGCCGGCTGCCTTTTGCCGAGCGAGTGTCTCCTCGCGCAATGCCAGCCAGCCTTCGTCGAACTTGCCCTTGTACTTGTCAATCCACTCCTTCGGCGCATGATGCGGTGCGTGAGTAGCGCCTGTGGCAAAATAAACGAAGAATGGCTTATCGGGCGTCATCGCCTGTTGAAACTCAACCCAACGAATTGCGGCGTTGGTCATGTCGGTTGTGAAGTGATATTCCTCTTGAGTTTCCTTTGCGACGCGGGTTACGCCGTCAAAGATCACGGGCTCCCATTGGTTCGTTTCACCTCCAATGAAACCGTAGAATTTGTCAAAACCAGACTGGGTTGGCCAACGATAGAATGGACCAGAAACCGAAACCTCCCACGCGGGGGTTTCGTGCCATTTCCCAAACGCGGCGGTACTGTATCCGTTGTAGCGCAGGGTTTCCGCGAAATACCTGGCATCGTTGGGACGCATCCCGCGGTTACCAGGGAAGCCCGTGGCGATTTCCATCACCGAGCCGACGTTGACGTTGTGGTGATTACGTCCGGATAACAAAGCAGCGCGAGTTGGCGAGCAAAGGGCCGTGGTGTGAAAGCGATTGAATCGCAACCCGTTCTGAGCGAGGCGTTCAAAGGTCGGTGTCTCAATCGGGCCGCCAAATGGCGCTGTTGCCCCAAAGCCAATGTCATCGATCAGAACGACAACCACGTTGGGTGCACCTTCTGGTGCCGTGACCTGGAAGGGTGCAGGTTTTGTCGCCTTCCGGGCATCCATCTCACGGATTGGAGGTGTGCGTGGGTTTGGAATCGGCAGGATGGAACGATCAATTTCTTGTGCATTCATTGCCTGAGGCGTGAATAACACGACGATTGCCATCATGACGAGGCTGCGAACCTTTAATGTTGGAACGCTACGTTGCATGTCGGTTCCCCTTTCCAAGTGTCTTCCAATCCTTAGTTTTAGTTTTTCGATACGATGGGTCGATGAAAAGTGCGGAGGCCCCATAAAGAGGCCCCCGCATCGTCTGAATCGGTAGCCATTCAGAGTATCCGGCCGAACACCGGTCTGCTGCAGCCGCAAGTCTAGGCCTCTGGATTCTCAACACGCACCATCAGGTAGGTCTCGGTGCGATCGTCGAAGTGCACCAGGATCTGCGTCTCATTCATCGTCAAGTTCTGGATGCCTGTTTCCACGATGGGCGAAGTTCGGCCAGTGAAGGCCCAGGCAGCTCGTTGCGACTCCTGATCCACCATCCCCTCAACAGCAGCGGTCTCACCGGTGGCCTTGTTCTGATACGTGCCTGCAATCACGCCGTCGTTGCGAATCGCGAGCTGCAGAAACATCGTTGGTGGCTCCGCATCTTCACCTTCCTGAGCAATGGCAAACACGCCGAGCGGAAGCCAGTCTTCGCCAGCGGCATCAGAAGCCTCATCGTTTTCCTCGGGAACACTCATCGCGAGCTCTTGGGCCTGCTGTGCGTACTCCTCCACAGGCACCGCTTCGTCTCCGACCATCACGGTTGAGCCGTCGTAGTAGCTACTCCCACCGGAACCGTAGTCGTAGTAGCGGCCCGCTCCCCAGTTCCAGGGCATCAACGCAGAGACCGTGTTAAACCCGGCCCATGTCCAGAAAATCGGGTTCTTATCGAAGTAGTAGTGCCCAGTCTGCAGGCCAGACCAGAAATCGTCGTGGAGGTCGCTGTTGTAGGCGTTGTTGAGTTCATTCCGAATGGAATCGGCATGCTCGCCAAGCATCTGCTGACGGTCTGTACGCCGTTCGCCTCGACCGGCAGCGAGATCGCTGCCGGTCGAGGCGAACGGCGTACAGAC
>CALAZQ010000184.1 GCA_937926325.1 uncultured Planctomycetaceae bacterium
GGAAAGCTCTCAGCAACGACCGATGCCTATGCCAGCGAATTCGTTGACGCGATCCTTGATTTCGCCCATGCGGTCGGCACCAGCGACGTTCATCTGCAGCCCACCCGTTCCGGGCTCGAGGTCAAGTTTCGCAATCAGGGTGTGATGGAGCTCCTCGGAGAGTTCCCACGGGGCGCGAACACCTCTGTGATCGCCCGGTTCAAAGTGCTGTCTGGACTGCTCACCTATCAGAACGACATTCCGCAGGAGGGGCGCGTCGAGAAGCCGAAGCACAGTCGGGAAATCAGGGTCAGCACGTTTCCGACCATGTACGGAGAGCGGGCGGTCCTGCGGTTTTTCGGGCATGACAAAGAGTTCACGACGCTTGACGAGTTGGGCAACCCATCCGTCATTACGGCAAGAATACGCGAAGCCCTCACCGAGACGAGCGGGGCGATGCTGATCACCGGGCCGGCCGGAAGTGGCAAATCGACCACGCTCTACGCCTGTCTACGGCATCTGGTGAACACCAACAACAATGCCCGGGCAATTGTTTCGCTGGAAGACCCGATCGAGGTTCCGGTCGATGGTGTCACCCAGAGCCAGGTCAACGTGCAGGCCGGCTTCGACCTCCAGACCGGCCTCCGCAGCCTGATGCGGCAGGATCCCGAGGTGATCATTGTCGGTGAAATTCGTGATCGACCGACTGCCGAGTTTGCCATTCAGGCTTCGCTGACTGGCCAGTTGCTGCTCGGCACCTTCCACGCCGACACCACGGCAACGGCGGTGACGCGACTGATTGAAATGGGCATCGAGCCGTTTCTTGTGCGAAGCGGGCTGATTTCAGTAATCAGCCAGCGGCTGCTACGAGTTCTCTGTTCCTGTGCCAGGGAATCGACTGCAGAAGAGGATCTGGGGGCACTCGACGTCGAAAAGGTGAGAGTGCCCGTGGGCTGCCCGCAGTGCAATCAGACAGGCTTTCAGAAGCGGGCCATCATCACCGAATATCTCGATCCGCGGCCCGCCGAGGTCGGTCAGCTGATCTTACGGAAGGCTGACAGCCGAGAACTCTACCAGGCTGCTCGAGAAAATGGGATGGCCACGCTGCTTGAACAGGCGACCGAACTCGTCCGGTCAGGGCAGACCTCACCGTCTGAAATCTGGCGGGTGCTCGGGTCTGCTACCCGGGTCTAGCTGTCGCTGAAGTCTTCAGCGACCATTGCCTGCGAGCATGCATGTTTAACTGACGCGGCAAGCTTCCAGCGGTGAGTGAAGGTGGTCAGGTATCGCTGGTGCCATCAGGCCGCCTCGAGGGTGAGCGACTTTTCTTCTTTGGGAGCGGTTTCGAGGACGTCGCGTTTCTCTTCCACGTAGCCAGCAGGCTTTGGGAAGGCCCGGCCGGGCTCGAGACCGGCCTCAATCGCTTGCTTGGTGAACGCTTCTTTAAGGTTCGGCCATGCGCGGACCTTGAGTTCTTCAGGTGCCCACTGCCACATTCGGGCCCGCAACAGGAGCGGGCCCTCACCTGTTTTCAGTAGACCCTGAAAGCTTTGGTCAACGAGATCTGGAAAGCTGCCTATATCAATGAATTTTTGGATTCGCATGGCTTTGGAAGGGTCGCTTACTCTGTACCGCTTGTCGTAGACGTTGTAGGCCATTCGGAGAAATCGATTGAAGACATCGATCCGCCCCCGGGCCAGCCCATCGACCAATGCCCGGTTGAGCATGCCGTCGATAAATTGGCGGGTATTATTGACATCCATCTTCATAATCTCGCCGAGCCGTAACGTCACAAATACTTGCAGCGATTCACGATAGATCGGCTGGTCGGCAAAGCCATTTCGCTTCGCCAGTTCCACCAAGCGGCGAAAACATTGTCGGGCCTGTTGCTCAT
>CALAZQ010000185.1 GCA_937926325.1 uncultured Planctomycetaceae bacterium
AAGACGCGGAGGCCAATAAGCCGTGACGATGCTTCCTCAATCACCTGTTTGTGAACATAGACTCATCTTACGAGCAGCCATGTTGCTGTGCGGTGTCTTGCTGCTCGTAACCGGAGAGCAGTCGTACGCAGCAGAGCCGCTAGACAAGCCAAATATCGTAGTCATCTGGGGCGACGATATCGGCCAATCCAACCTGAGTTGTTACACGAAAGGCCTGATGGGCTACCAGACGCCCCGCATCGACTCGATTGCCCATGCTGGCATGCTCTTTACCGATTATTACACAGAACAATCCTGCACTGCCGGCCGCAGTGCGTTCATCACGGGACAATATCCTTTCCGCACCGGGCTCACAAAAGTTGGCCTCCCTGGCGCACCGCTTGGACTATCCGCCAAGGATCCCACAGTCGCTCAGTTGCTCAAGAACCATGGCTACGCCACTGTTCAGTTTGGCAAGAACCATCTTGGTGATCGCAATGAACACCTTCCCACGGTGCACGGATTCGATGAGTTCTACGGCTTTCTCTATCACCTCAATGCTATGGAGGAACCCGAAGATCGAGATTACCCCAAGGATCCGACATTTCTGGCAACCTTTGGGCCACGTGGCATTCTCGAGTGCCGTGCGAGCACCATCGATGACCTGACTGAAGATCCACGGTTTGGCCGGGTTGGCAAGCAGGTGATCAAAGACTTGGGGCCGCTCACTCGCAAGCGGATGGAAACCATTGATGACGAGATGGCAGAACGTGCTGCCGAAACGATCCGCCTGCTCGCGAGTGAAGGCAAACCGTTTTTCACCTGGATCAACTTCTCGCATATGCACTTTCGTACGCACGAGAAGCCCGAAAGTGAGGGTCAGGCTGGCCGGTGGCAGTCGGCCTACCACGACGTGATGATCGACCACGACCAAAATGTCGGCACGGTGCTTGACGCTATCACCGCTGCCGGTATTGAAGGCAACACGATCGTGATCTACGGCACTGACAACGGGCCTCACATGAACACCTGGCCAGACGCCGGCATGACGCCTTTTCGCAGCGAAAAGAACACCGGGTGGGAAGGCGCCTACCGAGCCCCATTCCTGATTCGCTGGCCGGGCAAAATAAAGGCCGGCAGCATCTCCAACGAGATCATGTCAAACCTCGACTGGCTGCCCACGCTGCTCGCCGCGGCTGGCGAACCTGACGTGAAGGAAAAGCTGCTCGTCGGACATGACGCCGACGGCGATCGCTTCCGTGTTCATCTTGATGGCTACAACTTTTTGCCATTCCTGCTTGGTGAAGAGCAGCGCGGCCCTCGTGATGAGTTCTTTTACTTCTCCGACGGGGGCGACCTCCTGGCGATGCGATACGACAACTGGAAGATGCATTTTGCATACATGCCTGTTGAGGGCACCGCCCGGATCTGGGTCGAGAGATTCAAAAAGACTCGGGCACCCCTGATCTTCAACCTTCGCACCGACCCCTATGAGCGAGCGGAGATCACCAGCAATACCTACTGGGACTGGTCGCTCAGCAAGCTCTATCTCGTGATGCCAGCGCAGAAGATGGCGGGAGAGTTTCTGGCAACCTTCAACGAGTTCCCACCGCGTCAGAAGCCCGGAAGCTTTACCGTTAGCGACGCCGTGGAAGTCCTGCAGACACCCCATTCTCGCTAACTCGTGGCGTCGAGCTCTCGTTTCGGCCGTGAACACAGATGAAGCGAGGACCGCCAAATAAAGCCCCGTGAAGGGATAGGACGGTCAACGGCACTTTCCCAGGCATCTCGCCCGTCGCGAACAGCCGAACAACTGGCTCTGGTTGCCTTTTCACGCCAAGTCGCGGACTCACCCGCCTCGTGAACGGCAGAAGAAGATGAGAAAGAGTCGGCTCAAGCGGAGAATTCTGCGATCGGCGCAGACCGCTTCCGGATCGCCTTCAATGCGGCAACAGGAGTGAGCGTCGCGAATGATTGGCGTTGGCAGTTAGCGGTGATGAATGTCGATCATGGGCAGATCATCCGGTGATGGTTGC
>CALAZQ010000186.1 GCA_937926325.1 uncultured Planctomycetaceae bacterium
TGACGGTGGGGGCCTCGCTCGAGCAGGCCAACCGCGACATGCTCGCCGACGCCATTGCCGGCCGCCAGCCGTTTTAGTGGGCACCCAACCTTAGGTGCATCACCGGCTCGGGGGCGGCAAAAGTCTCGTCGCGGGGCGAGGATACGCCCAACGCTCCTCGAGCGTTCGCCGACCCCCGAGCCTCCCTTTCCTGGATTGCCTGATCGCGGCTTCGGTCAACTCGGATGCGGTATAGCGTGAACGAGTGACACTCGGGTTACCAGCGGCTCCGTGGTGATCCGCCATCCGGGTGCCCCGGTTTTGCTCAGGGCTGTCGCAGGATGAGAATGGTATGCTTGTCGGTCAGCCGGATAGGGTATTCGGCGGTGGCTGAGAGTTCCGAGAAACGGATGCGGTTCCATGTCGATGCGGATGTCCTTCGGGCAGGAAATGCGGATGGCGCAAAAGCAGGTGCTTGCGCCCCGCATGATCCAGTCGATGGAGATCCTGCAGCTGCCGCTGATGGCCCTCGAGGAACGGATCGAGCAGGAAATCCAGAACAACGAGACGCTGGAATTGGTCGAGCCGGAGGCCGAGGTGGGCGGCCAGGATGAGCCGGACGCCCCGCCATCGGCTCAGACCGTTGATGAACAGCCGCTGGTCGTCGATCAGGAGCATGCCAATCAAGCCGACTTCGAGCGGTCGTATGACTGGTCCAATGAATACCCCGATATCGATGAAGACCGCCGCCGGCCTTCCGCGGGCCGCATCGACGAGGCCTCCGACCGCTACCTCGACGCCATGGCCAACATGGAGGATCGGCCCGAGACGCTCTTCAACCACCTGCACGACCAGCTGGCCAACTATGACCTTGCCCCCGAGGTCGAACAGGCTGCCGACAAGGTGATCTTCAACCTCGACGCCAACGGGTATCTGCCGATGCCGCTGGAGGAGCTGATCGACCCGGTGCCGACCGATGCGGCCGGCCAGCCGATCGTGGCCGACTCGGCGGCATTCCAGGCAGCCCAGCTCGCCGCGCTCGAGCAAGGCCTGGCAGTGGTGCAGAGCATGGACCCGCCCGGTGTCGGGGCCCGTGACCTCAAGGAGTGTCTGCTGCTGCAACTTGACGGCAGTCAGCCACATGCCGCTCAGCTGCGGCAGCTGATCCGGGACCATTTGGAAAATCTTGCCGCCAATCGCCTGCCCCTCATTGAGCGGAAGACAGGCCTGTCGATTGAGGAGATTGAATCGCTGCGGGAAGCCCTGCATGGCCTGCAGCCCAAGCCGGGGGCGATCTTCAGCCTGCCCTTCGTGCCGCCGGTGAAGCCCGACGTCTATGCCGACCAGCAGCCCGACGGCAGCTGGAAGGTGCGGCTGGAAGAGATCGATCTGCCCAATCTGCGGATCAGTCCGACCTATCGCGGCATGCTGCAGGCAGCCAACACCGACCCCGAAACCCGCGAGTACATCAAGCGGAAGATCAATTCGGCCCAGTGGCTGATTGAGGCGATCGAGCAGCGGCGGAGCACCCTGCTTAAAACCGCTCAGGCGATCGTCGATCATCAGACCCGGTTCTTCAGCGAGGGTCCCGAAGCGATCGAGCCGCTGAAGATGCAGCAAATCGCCGACCGGATCGGCATGCATGTCACCACGGTCAGCCGGGCGGTCGATGACAAGTGGCTGCAGACCCCCCGGGGGCTGTTTCCCTTGCGGCGGTTCTTCGTCGGTGGCACCGTCAGTGCCGACGGCGGCGAGGTGGCCTGGGATGCCGTCCGGATGAAGCTGCAGGAAATCGTCCAGGAAGAGCCCAAGGACAAGCCTTTCAGCGATGACGAGCTGGTCGAGGAGCTTGCCAAGCGGGGCATCACCGTGGCCCGCCGCACCGTCACCAAGTATCGCAAGGGTATGAACATTCCCAGCTCGCGGCAGCGGCGGGACTGGAAGCTGGCCCGGCAGCATCAGCCCACCGACCCGGCCGTCGTTGACGGGCCGGCCCCGCTGCCGCCCACCTGACGCCCTCCCACCCCTCGGAACCGCCATGCGTTGCCCCTTTTGTCGTGCTGACAATGACCGGGTGATCGACTCCCGGGCCGGTGACGATGGGGCGAGCATCCGCCGTCGTCGCGAATGCCTGGCCTGCCGGCGACGGTTCACCACCTACGAGCGGGCCGAGCGGCAGTTCCTGTCGGTTCTGAAGAAGGATGGTGAGCGAGAGCCGTTCGACCGTGACAAGCTGAAGCGGGGCCTCGCCAAGGCCTGTTGGAAGCGGCCCGTCACCGAAGAGGACATCGAGGGGATCATCGCGACGCTCGAAACCGAACTCTACGGTGGCTATGAAAGCGAGGTGCCCAGCGGCATCCTCGGCACCCGGCTGATGGAACTGCTCCGGGCCGTTGATCAAGTCGCCTACGTTCGCTTCGCCAGCGTCTACCGCGAGTTCAAGGACGTGCGGGACTTTGTCGAGGAACTCGAGCCGATTCTCGCTGAGGCCCGCCGCACGGCCGTCACCCCGGACCAGCCGTAGTGGCGGCATCGGGGCCCGGCGGTCGAGCATAGTCGCCGCGGCTGCCACCGGTCTTCGCCTCCAGCCGCACCGCTTCGACGGTCATGCCTCGGTCGAGCGACTTGGTCATGTCATAGACCGTGAGGGCTGCGGCAGTCACTGCTGCCAGGGCCTCCATCTCGACACCTGTCTTGGCGGTTGCGCGGACGGTCGCCGCGATCGCCACGGCGGCCACTCCTGACGCATCGGCATCGACGAGTCGTAATTCGACGTCAACGCCGTCCAGTGGCAGGGGGTGGCAGAGCGGCACGATGTCGGCCGTCCGCTTGGCCGCCATGATGCCAGCGAGGCGGGCGGTGGCGATCGGATCACCCTTGACCAGCTCGCCGTTCCGAATGGCTGCCAGCGTGGCCGGCTGCATCGAGAGCCGGCCGCTGGCAGTGGCCGTCCGCAGGGTGACCGGCTTCTCGCCGACGTCGATCATCTGAATGGGGTGAAGCGACGGTTCCATGCACGAGAGCATACGCCGGCTTTCGGCGCACGGGCAGCCCCTGGCAAACACACGGGGGCCGATGTGCC
This sequence comes from uncultured Planctomycetaceae bacterium, assembly GCA_937926325.1. GTDB lineage: Bacteria > Planctomycetota > Planctomycetia > Pirellulales > UBA1268 > UBA1268. The sequence goes on from CALAZQ010000186.1 coordinate 3,062, forward strand.
TTGCTGGCACACCGGCCCCCGGCATGGAGTCGCTGGAGAAGAACTCGTCTAACTGTACGTGGAAAAAGCCATCCATGGCCTTTTTCCACTCGGGGCAATCCCGAAACGCCAAGGGTTTCGGGATTGCCGTTCGCCGCATCCTGCGGCGTTACACGAGCTCTTTGCGTGAACCGATCAGCGTCCGGAGCCGCTCGGCCAGCAGGGCCACGTCGAAGGGCTTCTTGAAGCTCTCGTTGACGTGAGCCCGATCGACCGTGATCTGCGAGCCGTCGTCGGGCAGCAGGGCGATCACGATCGTGTCGGCGTACTCGCTGTTTCGCCGCAGATTCTGGCAGATCTGCTGGGCGTCGATCCGGCCGATCGCATAGTCCACCACGATGCAGTCGGGATGGAAGCTCTCGGCCTGGATGCCCGCCTCGAACCCGCTGGCGGCCACCTGAATTTTGAATGACTGCTCGGCCGGCAGATGCCGTTTGAGGTTTTCAATCAGCAACTGATCCTGCCCGACCATCAGCACCTTGGCCATGGCCTCGTCCTCGAGGTCGCCCAGCGGCATGCCGTGCTCCTTGAGGAACTTGATCAGATATTCCCGCGGAATGCGGCGGTCCTGCGACCCGGGAATGCGATAGCCCTTGAGCCTGCCCGAGTCGAACCATTTGCTCACGGTCCGCGGGGCAACCTTGCAGATCTTCGCGACCTGGCCTGTTGTAAACACCTTCATTACATGGACTCCATTGGATCTTCGTGTCCGGACTCATCTTCGGCCAGCCCGAACTCGCGGTGAGTGTCGAGACACGGCCCCCCCGACGCGGTTCAAACCATCGGGAAGGCCGCGTCGCCAACTTCCGACGGGGCGGTGCTACGCAGTGGGGGCCGTGAGAAAAGCAATCCGCCCGCCCGACGGGCGATCGATCGATCGACCGGTCAGGCGATTGCCAAGACCCGCAGGATCCCCCCCTGCGTCATGATTCCATCGTGTCTGGTTCGCACCAGGACACTCAGGAAACATGACCGTCCAAAGGGGTAGATCGAAAGATCATGTCGTGAGACTTGAGCCGTTCTTCCGGAAGAATCTGGTCACGCCGCTGATCAGGCTGCTGCCGACCGTACCGAGGCCGCTGTCGCCTCGAACCGCACGGCGACCCGCTTGGAGACGCCTGACTCTTCCATGGTGACCCCGTAGAGGGTCGTGGCGGTGGCCATGGTCTTCTTGGAGTGGGTGACAACAATAAATTGAGTCGCCGAGAGAAAATCCCGCAGCACCCCCACAAACCGGTCAACGTTGGCCTCATCGAGCGCTGCATCGACCTCGTCGAGAACACAGAAGGGGCTGGGCCGCGACCGGAAGATGGCCAGCAGCAGGGCGACGCAGGTCATCGTCTTTTCGCCGCCCGACAGCAGCGAGATGTTGCGGGGCTCTTTGCCGGGGGGGCGGGCGACGATTTCGACCGTTGTTTCCAGCAGGTCCATGTCGGGGTCGAGCACGATGTCGGCCTGGCCACCCCCGAACAGCCTTTCAAACAGCTCGCGGAACTCCCCGCGGACCCGCTCGATGGTGTCACCCAGCAGCCGCCGGCTCTCCTCGTCGATCCGCTCAATCAGCTTCTCGACCGCCTGCTTGGCCTCGGTGACGTCGGCCAGCTGCCCTTCCAACTCCCCCAGCCTGCCGGCCAGGGCCTCGGCTTCGGCGAGGGCTTCCAGGTTGACTGAGCCGATTGAGCCGAGTTTGCGGCGGACCTCCTCGATGGCGGCATCGAGTTCGTCGCGGGCGGCGGGAACCTCGATCGGCTCCCCTTCGAAGTCGGTCGTTGCCGGTGTCGGCAACGGCACGGTGGGGTCAATCTGATAGTCGTCCTGCAGCCGCTCGAGGATGCGGCTCTGCTGGTGGCTGGCGGTCTCACGTTCGAGCGCCGCGGCATGGGACCGCTCGCCAGCGGTCTGGATGGTCTGCCGAGAGCTCTCGAGTGTGGCTGTGGCCAGTCGTTTTGCCGACTGAATGGCAGCCTGCCGATCGGCGAACTCCTGCAATGCCCGGGCGGCCCGTTCTGCGGCCAGGCAGGCCTCGGCGAACCGGTCGCCGGCCGCCAGCCGCTCCAGATCGACCGCGGCCAGCCGCTGATCGATCGCCAGCTTGCGGTCGCGGACGGCGGTGAGCTCTTGCTGCCGGGTCTCGGCTGTGGCCAGCCGGGCGGCAAGGGTTGCCTCGATCGCCGCGGCCCGTTCCCGGCAGCTGGCCTGGTCCCGCTGCAAGCCGGCGACCGCGGCCAGCACCTGCTCCCTGGACTGGTCGATGGCCGCCAGATTGGCTTCGGCTGTCTCGATTTTTTGGGTGATTGCCGCCAGCTGGACCTCGCAATCGGCCTGGCTGGCAGCAGCCGCTCGGACCGCGTCGGCGGCGGCGACCGCCTGGGCCTCGGCCTCGTGGAGCTGGCGTTGCGTGCGGTCCACGCCCTGACGGCAGCCGCTCAGTTCCCGCTCGAGCCGGTCGCGGTCACTCCGTTGGGCCGCCCGCTCCGCGGCCAGTTCCTGCTGCCGGGCCCCAAGCTGTTGTTGTTCGGTGCGGCGGGCTTCCAGCAGTCGCTGGGCGGTTCTGAGTCGGTCGGTCGCAGACTCGGTTTCAGCCTCGAGCAGCCGCAGGCGGGCCTCGAGGTCTCGGCGTTCACTCCGGCGGCTGACCAGTCCCGCGCCGGTGCCGCGAGACCCGATTTCAAAGCCTCCGTCCGCGGAAAGCCAGCAGCCATCTTCAGCCAGCAGGAGGCTGCCCGCCGGGACCACCGGCATCAGGCGACGGGCCGTGGCGAGCGAGTCGACCACCCAGACGCGGCCAAGCAGGCAGCGGCAGAGTCGGGCGGTGGCTGGGGTGTCGGCTGACTCATCCACCAGATCGACCGGTACGGGAGGACCGATGAAGGCGGGGTCGCAGCCGCGACGGTCTGCCGTGATCAGGCGGTCAAGCCGACCGATCAGGCCGCTCGTATCGACCGGGCAGCTGGCCGGGTCGAAGACGGGCGGCTCTGCCAGCCGGTCCAGCGCAATGAAACCGACACGGCCACCGGCCCGCGTGACCGCGGCGGCAGCCTCAGTCGCCGTCCAGCCTCGGTACCAGTCGAGCAGCTCCGGCAGGGCGGCGACAACCAGACGTTCACCGAGAACGCCGATGGCAATGTCGACAAGGCTGGCCCAGCGGGCCGTGGCCACGATCAGGTCGGCCGGCAGGCCGAGCAGGCCGGGGATGCGCTGTTTCGCCTCTTCGAGCAGGGTGCGGGTTGCCGCCGACAGGCCTTCATGGCTGTTGATCAGCTCGTCGACAAACTGCTGCCGGTCACGGGTTGCCTCGAGGCGGGCCTTGTGATCGGTGAGCACCTGCCAGGCGGCATCGACGGCGGCTGCCGCCGCCTGCTGGTCGGCTTCGAGCTGCCGCTGCCGGCCAGCGAGCTCGGCTGCCCGGTGATCGAGGGCGGTCAGGGTGCCGTCAGCCGAGGCGATCAGTTCCTCCAGCCGTTTGACCTGCGTCCAGGCAGCTTCCAGATCGTCGCGGCAGGTTTCGACCTGCTGCAGGGCGGCCGCCGCGGTGTCCCGACGTTGGCCCGCCACCAGCTCGGCCTGCCGGTGGTCGAACTGCTGCCGGTCGAGCTGCCGCCGGAGTTCACTCAGCTCCTGCTCGCTGGCGGTCGCATCCTGGTGTGAGCCGGCGGCCTGCTGCTCCTGCCGCTGGAGGGCGAGCGTGACCTGTTCGCTTTCGGCTGCGACTCTGGCCTGCTCGGCATGGGCTGCGGCGATCGCCGTCCGGGCGGCCCGCAGCTGATCGGCGGCTTCGGTGACAGCCTGGCGGGTGGCCGCCACTTCACCCTCGAGGTCGGCACGTCGACTGCGGAGCGAGTCGCAGCGGGCTTCGGCGGCCGCCGCCCGCTCGCGGTCGAGTGTCAGCTGCTGGCGGGCCGCAGCCAAGTCGGGCTCGAGTTGTCGTTCGTCAGTGGCAAGCTGGTTGAGCTGCGTGCTGGCGGCCGCCTGCTGCTGTTCGGCGGCATGCAGCTGCTCGTCGGCTTCTCCAATGGTGGCGGCGACCCGCTCGAGGGTGGCGGTGACATCCACCAGATCGGCCGCTGCGGCTGTGAACCGGAGCGTCTTGAGCCGGTCGTTCAGTCGCCGCCAGCGGCGGGCCCGCGAGGCCTGGGCCTTGACCGTTTCGAGCCGGGCGGCAACCTCGCCCACGATGTCGGCCAGTCGCTGCCGGTTCTGTTCAGTGCGGTCGAGCCGCCGAATCGCCTCAGCCCGCCGGGAGCGAAATTTGGTGATGCCGGCGGCCTCTTCGAAGACAGCGCGACGCTCCTTGCCGGAGGCGACCAGCAGGGCATCGACCCGGCCCTGCTCGATCACGCTGTAAGAATCGGTGGCGGCACCGGTACCGCTGAGAATTTCACGAATGTCCTTCAGCCGGCTGATCCCACCATTGACCAGATATTCACTTTCCCCGCTGCGGTAGACCCGCCGCATGATCCGCACCTCGTCGGCCTCGACCGGCAGTTCGCGGGTGCTGTTGTCGAAGACCAGCGAGACCTCGGCTGCGTTGAGGGGCTTGCGGGCAGTCGAGCCGGCGAAGATGACGTCGGTGGCTTCCCGGCCTCGGAGGCTGCGGACCGACTGCTCACCAAGCACCCATTTGATGGCATCGACGACGTTCGATTTACCGGAACCGTTCGGGCCGACCACCACGGTGATGCCGGCCGGAAATTCGAATCGGGTCCGGTCGGCAAAGCTCTTGAAGCCGAAGAGTTCGAGCGCATTGAGCGTGATCATGAACCGGGTTCCAGCCGCGCGGTGTCAAACAACGCCGGCCAGAGTCCAGACGGCCGGTCGTCCGGATCGTCTTCCGCCTCTGCTGGTTCGTCCGGCTCGATTTCCCGGTCCCGTTCGGCCACCTCCTGATGGACGCTGAGCCGGCCATCGAACTCGGTCGGAATGGCATCGAAGGCGAGGCGGCTGTCGAGCTTCCGCTGGGCGGTGGCCTGCTGGAGGAACTGCACGAGGTCGGGGTAGCCGCCTCCGAGTTCGACGATCGCCCGCAGGATCGGCTCAACCCGCGGGGCCACCGTCTGCTGTTGATCGGGTTCACCAGGGCGGAAGCAGCTGATGGTCGCCTCGTCACCGGTGACCACCACGACGATGGCCGGACCGGCCTCGACCCGCAGGCCGTCCTTGACCGGGTGGGAGGTTCCGAACAGGACGATCTCGGCGCGGGCGGCCCGGGTGGCATGGATCAGCGGCTCACCCGGTACGTCGAGTACGTGGAACTGGCAGACATCAGCAAGCGACTCGCCCCGGATGTCGGGCAACCGGGGGTCGATCATCGCCAGGCCGCGGAAGGCACCGTAACGGGTTTCGGCGCTGCGGCTGCCCAGCAACGACCGCAGGGCATCGATACCGTTGGCATCATCGACGATCGCGAGTGCCGCCAGCGCCTTTGGCCGGGCACTGCGGAGGTCGCGGGCCGCCTCGGCGAGGGTGGCGGCCGCCAGTGATTCGCCCAGATAGGCCAGGGCCTCGGCGGCGACAAAGCGGACCTCGGCATCCTTCGACTCCAGCCCTTCGCGAAGCACTCCGATGCCCTCCTTGCCGATCGCCTCCAGTCGCAGGGCCGCCCGCGGTGCCGTCACCGGGTCGGCCAGCTGCCGGGCCAGCAGTTCCAACCGGGCGTGGCGGTTGCCCGCCGGTTCCGCCAGGGCCAGCGAGCGGACCACACTGACGTAACGGGCGAGATTGTTCCGGTAGACCTCGGGGATTTCCAGTTCGATGAAGCGATCGGTCTTGGGGGTGGCGACACCCCGCTTCACCCCGCGGATGATCGCATGAAATCGCCGATTGATGCAGTCGCCGATCCGCTTTGAGAGGCCCACCGAACGGTGTTCGGGATTGATCGACAGGCCGATCGGCCGTGCGTTGAGCGCGACGCCCCCACCCGGCACCCGGCCGCGGAGCGTGGCGACCGAATCGAGTGTGCCGCTGGAGACCGGGTCGACCAGCAGCGGCCCTTCAGCCAGGCCCAGCGTGTGTCCGTCGCGAATCCGGTTGCCGATCACCGCCATCTCCACCAGCCGCGTTTCCATCAGGTAGCCACCGGCCAGGCTGGTGGTGTCGTGGCTGGGGGGAACCTCAACCAACACATCGAAGCGATCACCCTTGCGAATGCCCGGATGCAGATTGCCGCTCACCCAGACCAGTGCGGTCGACTGCGCGGCCAGCAGCCGATTGGGTTCGATCACCCCGCGGGCCTGCATCTCTTCCAGCAGCATCTGGCGGCGGGGGTCGGGGGGAGGATCGCTGCCGGTGTCGGCCAGTCCTGTCACCAACGCGGCCCGCTCGATCCGCTGGTTGCCCAGGCCCCAGGGCGAGGTGTAGTCGCCCACGAGTTGGGTGGCCGATTCGACTTCGGCGAGCGCCTCAAGTTCAGGGCTCTGGCTGCGGATGGCCGGACCGGCGCAGCCGCAGGCGACCATGGTCAGTGTCAGGCTCACGAGGATGAGCCGACCGCATGATCGGCTGGCGGTGGTTGCGGGCGGGGGAAACATGCGATCGTCCGGCGGTGGTTCAGCCGGAATGAACCGGCCGGTGGATGAATCGGGAAGCGGCGGGAAATTAGGTGTCGGCGGCAGTCCGGTCAAGACAGTTTGGGGGTTTCGAGCCCTGCGGTTCAGTGGTCGAGCGGCCTTGGTCGGTCGGCCGGAACCTGCTAGCGTCCGCCCTCCGTCGGGCCCGCGCGACTGGCTCCGCCGGACCCGTCTCTCGATTCGCTTGTTCAGCCGGAGAAATCTCGTGAAGACGTCCCGCGGCCGCCGCCTGCCCACTCCCGACCAGCTTCAGATTCGCTGGATGATCCGTCGCGACATGGCTGAGATTCTCTGCATCGAGGAGGAGTCGTTCGAGTTCCCTTGGGCTGATGCGGACTTCACCCGCTGCCTGCGGCAACGAAACTGCATCGGCATGGTGGCGGAGATCGGCGGCAGCGTGGTTGGCTTCATGCTCTATGAACTGCAACGGGCAGAGGTGCATGTCCTCAACTTTGCGGTTGCTCGTTCCCACCGGCGGTTCGGCATCGGAACCGGCATGATGACCAAGCTGATGGCCAAGCTCACACCACAGCGGCGGGATCGGATCGAACTTGAAGTTCGCGAAACCAACCTGCCGGCCCAGCTCTTCTTCCGCTCACTCGGCTTCCGGGCGACCGCCGTCCTTCGCGACTTCTATCAGGACAGCACCGAAGATGCCTATCTGATGCAGTTCCTGGCGGCGGCTGAAGCCCCCGCACTGCCTCGGCGGCTGGCCGGCTGATTCCTGGCAGCACGGGGTTCGTCCGCGTCGAGCAGCCGACTGAGCAGTCGTATCCGCCGACGAAGTCGGTGGACTGCAGCGGCCGGCGTGGCTGCCGCGGCGAAGATCGTCAGGATTGGCCTGCCACCATCGATCTGGCTGCCGACGACGGGGCGGTCGGCCAGCAGGGGAACATCGGCCTCGGCGGCAGCCCGTGTCGGTTCGACCAGAAGGCAGAGTTGCTGATCGAGTTCAGCGGTGACCGTCACCGCCGCACGGCCGCAGAGAATCGCTTTGGCCCAGAAGCTCTGGCCGGCTGTCGGCGACGGCGGCGGTTCCGGGCTGCTCCAGCCAAAGGCTGCCAGCTGGGAAGCCGCCAGGCTGGTTCCCGTGCGGCGTTCAATGAGTTCCATGGTGGCTGTCGGTCGGGGATTGATCTCGATCAGGGTCGGCTGCGGTGACTTGCCAGGCCTGCTGCGGGGCAGGATGAAATCGACCCCCACCAGGCCCGCCAGACGGGTCTGGCCCGCCAGTTGCTCAAGCAGCCGCTCGAGCGACTGCCGCAGCGGCTCAGCCGGCCCCGGCAGCGGCAGCTCGACACCGCCACCAAAACCGAACGGTGCGGCATGGCACCAGGGCAGCCCGACAAACTGCCGGCAGAGCCCGAGCAGCCGTGGACGCTCAGTTCCCAGCAGCAGGCTCACCGACAGTGGCACCCCCGCCACCAACCGTTGCCAGCAGGCTGCCGGAGCCGGCTGCCGGCCTGCCGTCCAACGGACGATGCCGTGGCCGCCGGCACTGGCCCGCGGCTTCTGCAGAAACGTGCTATCGGTCGGCAGCCCGGCAGAATCGGTGTGGGTTTCGGGGAAGTGCCAGCCAGCAGCAGCGGCGAGGGCTGCGAGGCCGGCCGGCTGCCGGATCTTCCGGAGCGTGACGGGTCGATTGCCGACCAGCGGTCGGTCGGCCGCTAACCGGGCGAGCACCTGGGGATGATTCTCGAGCCCGCCACCGTAGACGACCGGCCCCGGCGGCAGCTGTGCTGCTCTGGCCGGAATTGCCGCCGGATACTCGGCAGGACTGAGCCGGATGACCTGGCTGCAGGCCTCTTCCAGATCCTGATCGGCGAAGAGATCGAGTGCCGCAACCTGCCAGCCGACGCGAGCAGCCGACTCGGCAAACCATCGTGCGCTGGCACCAATCACCAGTAAATTTGTACGCATGATGCACGGCAGATGGGGCTGATGGAAAGCGGGCACGAACCGGTCCCTTCCGAGACATCGGTTCATTGTCGGTCTCTGCCCGATCGGCTACCTTTGCGGCCGGCAGGCTCGGAAAGTTTCTGGTCTGCAGCAGAACTGAACGATTCAAATCATGCGAGGAGAAACAGAGCATGTCGATGTTCATTGGTGAAGCCCTGGCCGGTGACGGAAACGAAGTGGCCCATATCGATCTGTTGATCGGCAGCAAGGACGGGCCGGTCGGCGTCGCCTTTGCCAACGCGCTGGCGCGGCAGAGCGAGGGGCATTCAAACCTGCTGGCTGTGCTCTCTCCGAATCTGGCGGTGAAGCCCGCCACCGTGATGATCACGAAGGTGACGATCAAGGGGGCCAAGCAGGCCGTCCAGATGTTCGGCCCGGCCCAGGCCGCGGTTGCCAAGGCGGTTGCCGACAGCGTCGAGAGTGGGGTGATCCCGAAGGATCAGGCCGAAGACCTCGTGATTGTCTGCGGCGTGTTCATCCACTGGCTGGCCGAAGACGACAAGAAGATCTACGACAACAACTACAAGGCCACCATCGACTCGATCGTCAACGCCATGCAGGGCAAGCCGACCGCCGACGAGATGTTGGCCGGCAAGGACGCGGCGGCGCATCCGTTTCGGGGGTTTTAGTTTTACGGCGGCGGGGCCATCCATGGCCCCCGCCGCCTTGGCCGGCTGCGGTGAAAGCCGAGGTTTCACCGAGCCGGCGGTCCTCGCATCCTGCTCGGTGTCGTCGGTTGGTGGTATCGGGGCCATCCATGGCCCCCGCCGCCTTGGCCGGCTGCGGTGAAAGCCGAGGTTTCACCGAGCCGGCGGTCCTCGCATCCTGCTCGGTGTCGTCGGTTGGTGGTATCGGGGCCATCCATGGCAATGGCGTTCGGCACGG
>CALAZQ010000187.1 GCA_937926325.1 uncultured Planctomycetaceae bacterium
CGCCAATGAGCACCAGCGGGCGGAGGCCCGCCAAGGAAAGGCCGACAGGATGTCGGCGCTTTCCGTAAAGTCAGTAGTCGTACCACATCCCAATGCCGGCGCGGTTTTGGTTGATCTGGCCGCCGCTGGCAACGAAGGGGTTCTGATCGCGGCGGAAGAACTCGTACTGCGGGTCGGATCCGTAGAGATATTCAAAGCCGAGCCGAAAGAGCCGCTCGCTGCGGTAGCCCCGCCAGGCCCAGCCGACCTGGACACAGACGTTGCCACCCCAGTCGAGCTCTTGCCGCGACATCCCGTTCACGGCCAGGAACGGTGCGCCACGGATGCCTGTCGGCCGGGCCTGGATCAGTTCGGTGCCATACTGAAACTCCCACGGCTCCGACCCACCCGAGTTGAAGAAGGAATAGCCAACCTCACCGTAGAGTCGCAGCCAGTCATAGAGGTAGTAAGAGTTTCCCCAGACAATCACATCGCGGACGTAATTGATCCGTTCGTACCACGGGTACTTGATCATGAACTCATCGCCGAGATGAGCGCTGTTGTGATAGTAGGCCAGCTTCGTCTGCCAGCGGCCCACGCCGTAGACGACCGGGATGCCGAAGCGATAGTCGGCTGAGCGGAGATCTCGGTCGTCCTCCGGGTCGAGCCGCACGAAGGCGGCTCCCTCGAGTTGCACTTCGAATCCCTGGGGATGCAGCACCGGATCGGAGCCGTACCGGACGATCGAAACCCGGCCACCGAGCGTCGAATCCCAGAGCCAGCCGTTCTGCTCATTCGGGTTGATGACCGATGGCTCGGTGTCGTCGTACCAGACCGTCGCAAATCTCGGCTCTTTGGGACCGGCCAGATAGCTGGTGTAAATCAGGTTGTTGGGCATCAACTGCCAGAACCAGGGGCGTGGTGCCCAGAGATCATCGAAGCAGTCCGGAAAGCCGCTGGCCCCGGCGGAATAGAAGTCGCAGGAGGCAGGCATCGGCTCGTACGGCATGTCGAGCACAACGGGCCCGCCCGGACCTGTCGGGGGAAGCACCTGAACTTCATCTGACGGCATTGGCACCAGTTCGTACTCACCGGCGTCAAAGCCTCCGCTCTCGCCGCCTGCTGACGAACTCACGAAATCGATGCTGCCAGCCTCCCCGGTCCAGGTTGGCCCCCACTGAAGCGGGCGGGCGGGCAGCATGGTCTCGTCATGGCCCGGTGTCTCAAAGCCACGGGCCACCACGGGCCGCAGGCTTGTCACCGTCAGCGTCACCAGGCAGGCAGCTATCCAGATGAGGGCCGTCGGCCGCCGGCACCAGTCATGTTTACGGCGAGACGATGCCAGCGAACCAGCCACTTGTACGATTGAATGTTGCATGGGTCGGCGGGCAATCGCTGATGGACAGGCGTGGCGGTGGTGCTGGCTGCTGGGCAGGAGCGTGCCGACAAATCGATCGGACTCTAGTGGATTTGTCGGCCGGGGCCAGCACCGGTTTTCCTTCCGAGCGGACGGCAGTCGTCGATTTCACCGGCCTGCCCCAGCTTGGTGAAACTGCCCGGTTCGCCAGACCTGCCTTGCTCCGCGCCCGCAGAACGCCGGGAGGCTTCGACGCAGGCCTGCTACACTCCGAAAATTCACTCGAAATTGTCGGAGGCTCCATGACGAACACTGACGCAACTACAGCACCTTCAGACCCGGTCGGCACCATGCTCGGCCGCATTCCGAGCGGCCTGTTCATCGTGACCTGGCGGGAAGACGACGCTGACCGCACGATGCTGACAAGCTGGCTGATGCAGGCTGGCTTTGAGCCGCCGGCGATTTCCATCGCGGTCGGGCGTGACCGCCAGTTTCTCAAGGCGGCAGAAAGCGGCGAGCTTCGGTTCGTCGTCAATCTGCTGGCCGACTCGCAGCGAAATCTCCTGGGGCGTTTCGGGAAGCCAGCCCCGGAAGGACACGATCTTTTTGCCGGCCTGGCAATCAGCCGTGCACCCTGTGGGGCTGTCATCCTGCCGGAGACAGTGGGTTGGATGGAGTGCCGCGTCCGCTCCCTGCCGCCAACATCCGCTGCCGCCCCGGGCGACCACCTGATTGTCATCGGCGACATTACCGTTGCCGGAACCGGCCCCGGAGCTGCGCCGCTGGTGCATCTCCGAAAAAGCGGGCTACACTACTAGTTCGACTTCGGGAGGACTTTCCGGGGTCGGTTTCCAGAGGTTGCCGGATTGCATTCCCCCGGCAGCAGCGGGGATCCGCTGGAATGCCATCTTCTTTCGTACGACCGCCCCAGCTTTTTCTAAGATGCTCTCACAAATGAACCACCTCCTCTTCCTCTCTCAGCCTCGTTCGGCCCTCTGGCTTCTTTCCGCGGTCGTCTCGTTCAGCATCGCCGGCTGTGGCTCTGCTGAAAACGCGACTGAATCGAGCCCTTCCTCCGGGCCGCAGCGGTTCATCTTCATCACCAATGGTGATGACCCGTTCTGGGATGCCTGTAACGCCGGCCTGCAGGAAGGGGCCAAGCGTTCGGGCCTGACCGAGCAGGGACTCCAGGTGGTAATGGAAAAGAACAACGGCACCGCCCAGGGACAGATTGAAAAACTCCGCCAGCTCGGCAGCCAGTCCGACATCGCGGGCGTCGCGATCTCGGTGATCCAGGCTGAAAACATCGCCATTGTCGAAGAGCTGAAACGACTCACCGCCAAGGGCGTGGCCGTCATCACGGTCGACGGCGATGTGAACCGGAACCTTTTCCCCGACGCCCGCCCCTATTACATCGGCACCGACAACATCGTTGGCGGCCGACTGCTGGGCACCGCTGGCAAGCAGCTCCTCAGCAGCCGGGGCCTCGAGGAGGGTGGCTACGTCCAGTTCGCCGGCTTCACCGACAACGATAACGCCCGAGCCCGGATGAACGGCTTCAAAGAGGCGGTCGGTGAGGCCTATACCGAGCTCGACCGCATGGCCGACTCGATGGATCTTTCGAAGGCCCGCGACAATGTCCGGACTGCGCTGGTGAATCATCCAGACCTGAAGGCCCTGATTGGCATCTGGGCCTACAACGCCCCGGCCATTGCCGAGGTGGTCGAAGAGCGGGGCGTCCGCGACCAGGTGACGATCGTCACCTTCGATGCCCAGGCGGCGGCCCTCGATCACATGGCAGAGGGTCGGATCGACTGCATGGTGGTGCAGAATCCCTTCGACATGGGCATTCAGACCGTTCGGCTGTTGCTGGCGATGCACACCGATGACGACGCCACGATCAACGACATGTTTCCCGGCTTGGGGCAGCCCGGCGGCGACATCTATACGACCGGCCTGCGGCTGATCATCCCCGATGCCTGGGCTGACGATGAAAATGCCCCGATCAACCCGGCTGACTTCGAGTCGGCGGAGAGTACGGGCGTGATTGAGGTGCTCAGCCTGTCGGCCTTTCGGAATTGGCTCGCTCAATACGGTCTTTCCAGTTCCTGACCGCCTCGGCGGCCAGCCTGACGCCCGGAGGCAGTGATGCCAGGAACACCAATCTCGCGGGGCCTCCAGTGGCTGCGGCAGAGTGAATGGTCACTGCTGCTGGCGATCGCGGCGGCCGTGGCGATCACGGCGGTGATCGACTCAAACCACAGCTACTACGAGCGGCCCTACGAAAGCCTTCGCGACATCGCCCGCAACACGGCGATGCTCGGCATCTTCTCTCTCGGGGCGGCGGTCGTGATCATCGCCGGTGGCATCGACCTGTCGAGTGGTTCGATGATCGCCCTCTCCGGGACGGTCTGTGCCACCACCATGCTGGCCCTGGCACCAGCCGAGATGATGGGCTTCAAACCGGTCGGACCGCTCGTCGTTGCCGTCGCCTGCTCTGCCAGCCTGCTGACCGGCTTTCTGGTCGGCACCCTGCACACCTGGCTGATCACGGTGATCCGGCTGCCGCCCTTCATTGCCACCCTGGCAACGCTCGTCGGCCTGCGGAGCTTCGCCCGCGCCCTCTGCGAAAGCGGCACGGCGGCCCTGACGCCAACGAAGAGTGCGCTGATCAACGTGGCCGATCCACTGTTTAAGACAGTCCGCGACAACGTCTCCATTCCCGTCACGGTCTTTCTGCTGCTGGCGGCGGCCACCTGGCTGCTCTTGTCCCGGACCGTCCTCGGCCGGCATCTGCAGGCCCTCGGCGGCAACGAACAGGCGGCCCGGCTGGCCGGCATCCGCACCGACAACGTGAAGTGGTTCGCCTACTGCTTCGGGGCGATGACCGCGGCGCTGGCCGGCCTCTTTTATGTGGCCAACGAATCGGTCGCCGCCCCGGTCAATCAGGGCCGCGGCCATGAGCTCAACGCCATTGCCGCAGCCGTGGTCGGCGGCTGCTCACTGTCGGGGGGCGTCGGCACGGTGCCCGGCACGGTGCTGGGCGCGGTCTTCCTGCGGGTGGTGATCGATGCCGTCTCGAAGATCATCAAGACGGGGGCCGATGTCTATGAAGGGCTGATTGTCGGCATCGTGGTCGTGCTGGCCGTCACCTTCGCCCAGGCCGGCGGCGGGCCACGGCATGACCGCCGACTGCTGCCGGGGGCCCTCGGCCTCTGCACGATTCCGATTCTCGCGTTGCTGGCCGGCAGCCTGACGGCGATGACCTCAGGCGGCTGGGCTGGGGTTGGCACCGGACTGACAGCCGGCCTGTTGCTGGTCTGCCTGCGGATCTGGGAGTACCGCAGTCGCCGGGCGGAGTAAGCCGATGCCCCCAAGCAGCACCATCGCCGTGGCCATGCGGGGAATCACCAAGCGATTTCCCGGAGTGCTGGCGCTCGACAACGTCACCCTTGAGGTCGGCCGAGGCGAACTCCACGCCATCTGCGGCGAAAACGGCGCCGGCAAAAGCACGCTGATGAAGATTCTCTCGGGCGTCTATCAGCCGGACGGCGGACAGCTTGAGGTCGATGGACGGCCGGCGGACTTCACCGGCACCCGCGACGCCGAGGCGGCCGGCATTGCCATCATCCACCAGGAACTCGCCCTCGTCGAAGACCTTTCGGTGGCGGCGAACATTCTTCTCGGCCGCGAGCCTCGCACCCCGCTGGGGCTACTGGACCAGGCCACCTGCGACCGCACCGCCGCGGAGTTGCTCGCCGGGCTCGAGGCGGCGATCGACCCCCGCACCCGGACCGGCAGCCTGCGGGTGGGCGATCAGCAACTTGTCGAAATCGCCAAGGCCCTCTCGCTCGATGCGTCAGTCATCGTGATGGACGAGCCGACCAGCGCCCTGACCGAGGCAGAGTCGGCCCGGCTCGAGCGGACGATCGCCCGGCTCCGCGAACAGGGCCGCACGATTCTCTACATCTCCCACAAGATGGACGAAGTCTTCCGGCTGGCCGACCGGATCACGGTGCTGCGGGACGGCCGGCATGTCTGCTCGGTCGATCGCCGCGACACCTCGCCCGCCGAGGTGACCGGCTGGATGGTCGGCCGCGAAATTGCCGAGCATCAGTTTCATGAGCACCGCAGCCCCGGCCCCTGCCTGCTCGAGATCGAGCGGCTCTGCCTGCCGGCGGCCGAGCGGGGCCGGGCCGACCGGCTCACCGAGGTCTCGTTTCGGGTTCACGCCGGTGAAATCCTCGGCATCGCCGGCCTGATGGGGGCGGGCCGCACCGAGATTCTCGAGACGATCTTCGGCGCTGCGGGTGACGACTGGACCGGGCAGATTCGCTTGGACGGGCAGCCGGTCCGCTTTCGCCATCCCCGCGAGGCCTGCCAGGCGGGCCTGGCGCTGGTCACCGAGGACCGCAAGCGGCTCGGCCTGTTTGCCAACCTCGACGTGGCCGGCAACATCAGCCTCTGCAGCCTTGCCGAAGCGACGGCCGGCGGGTTTCTCAGCCGCCGGTCGGAAGACCGGCTGGTGGCCGGGCCGATCAGCCAGACGGGCGTCAAAACGCCCTCCCCCCACGCCGCCATCACCGGACTGTCGGGAGGCAATCAACAGAAATGCATCATCGGCCGCTGGCTGCTGACCCAGCCCCGGGTGCTCCTGCTCGACGACCCCACCCGCGGCATCGACGTCGGCGCCAAGGCCGAGCTCTACACCCTGATCGACCGGCTCTGCCGCGAGGGTCTGGCGGTGATTCTCACGTCGAGCGAACTGCCGGAACTGCTGACTCTCGCCGATCGGGTGATCGTCCTGGCCGAAGGCCGCCTCACCGCCGAGTTTTCTCGCGCCGAGGCGACCGAACAGAAAATCATGGCCGCCGCCACAGCGTCGTAATGGAACAAACGGCTACAGCCCAACGTAGCGGGCGGCGATGCTGCGACCGCGGGCCGGTTCGCGGGTGCCGGTGACAATCAGCCGGCCGTCAGCGAAGACCGACAGGGTGATGCCCGGCTCGACCTCGGCCCGAAGCAGCCAGCGATTGACCGTCACCGGCCCGACTTCGCCGAGCCTCATTGCGAGGTCCTCAAGATTGACCGGCTGACCGGCCCCGGCGCGGAACTGCACGGCATCCTGCCCGCAGAGCACCGTCGCCTCAGTGCCGCCGCCGCCAGCAAGCCAGGGATGATCGCCCCCCCGGCAACTGCCGCAGCCGGCTGCGGCCAAGGGGCTGAGATCGATCGTCCGCCAGGCTGACTCCCAAAGATCACAGACCAGCAGCTGGCTGCGGGGCGGCTGGTCCGTCCGCACCAGCAGTTTGATTGCCTCAGCCGCCTGCACACCCCCAACCACCAGCACCGCCGGGCCGATCACGCCGGCGGTGTCGCAGGTCGGCAGGCTGCCCGGGGCCGGAGGCTCTGGAATCAGACACCGCAGGCAGGCGGTGACACCGGGCACCACCGCCATCACCCGCCCCTCGGCGCCGATGACGCCGCCGTAGATCCACGGAACACCCTCCCGGCAGGCAAAGTCATTGATCAGAAACCGCGTTTCGAAGTTGTCGGTGCCGTCAACAATCACGTCGGCCGTCGCGCAGAGCGAGCCGATGGTGGCCGCCGTCAGATCAGCCACCTCGCCCTCAACCTGGAGCTGACGGTCGATCTCCCGCAGCCGGCCTGCGGCGACCACCGCCTTGGGCAGTCCCGCGCGGACATCCTGTTCGGTGAAGAGCATCTGGCGGGGCAGGTTGCTCCACTCCGGCACGTCCCGGTCGATCAGCGTCAGCCGACCGACGCCGCTGCGGGCCAGCGCCATCGCCGATACGCTGCCCAGGGCCCCGCAGCCGACGACGACCACATGGGCCGCGGCGAGCTTGGCTTGGCCTGCCGGCCCGAGCGGCTGATACCGCACCTGCCGTGAAAAGCGTTCCACGTCGAAGCGGTCGAGTGCGGACATGCATGCCCCGGTCGTTTGCTGATGCCGTGTGTAAGCCGCCTAGCCAACCAGAAACCCGGCCCAGTCCCAGTCGGCCGGCGGCCGCTCACCAGCCCGCCGCCAGCCGGCAAGCGCCGCCTGCAGTCGGTCACAGCCGGCCCGCGTCGCCCCAGAAGCCGCCTGCCAGACCACGGCCGGCAAAGTCGCAGGCACCCGCCAGACGTCTGCCGGCAGGGCATCGGCCGCCAGCCGGACCACCAGTAGATCGATCCCAGGCGGGGCGAACGACGGCGGCGGCTGGTCGCCCGGCACCTCAGCGGCCAACAGCATGGTCCCGGCCACCCGCTTCCATTCGGCTGCAGCCGCAAGCAGCTCAGCTGGCAGCACCACAGCCATCACCGCCGGATGCTGGGCAAGCCAGGCAATTCCCTCCGCCGCTGCCACCGGTGAACCCGCTGCTAGCCGGACGAACAGGGGCCGGCCCAGCCGGTCAGCCTCGGTGAGGTAATTCCAGAACGGCGGGCAGTTATCAGCAGCGACCGCGGCCGGCAGTTCGACGAACGCGACGGCGGCTGCCTCCACCACGGCCAGCCGGTCCGCCAGGCCTTGGTCGTTCGCCCGGCCGCAGGCCAGCCCCCGCGGTACCCAGCGACGGCCGTCCAGCCAGAGTGAGCGACCGCGAACGCCCAGCCGCCGCAGGCCGATCGACTCAGCGAATTCAGCCGCCGGCTGACCATCAACAAGCAGTCGTCCGGTAAGGCGATACCGCATCGGCAGCTCGGCCGTCCAATAGGCCGGCTCCGTCAGCACCACCCGGCCGGTGAACGCCCGTCCTGCTGGAGTCTCCCGCAGCGGTGCGAACCGCACCGGCAGCCGCACCGGCAGGGTCGTCGAGCGGATCGATTCCGGGCCCAATAGAGCGGCATCGACGGCCAGCGCGGCCCCTGGTGGGGCCAGCCCCGGCGGCACCACAACCTCGACTTCCAACTCGGCCCGCAGATCGTCGGCCCGACCCAGTTGGGTCCGCACGACAATCCGCGGCTGCTCAGCCACGGGGGCCGGAACGGATGCTGGCGATGCCGGTTCAGCTGTCACCAAACCGCTCCCGGGCCAGTTCGCCCAGCCCCCGCAGATCGAGCTTGCCCGAGCCGAGCAGCGGCAACTCCTCGATCCGCGCAAAGCTATCGGCTGCAGGAATCCAGAGATTCGGCAGCCCCCGCTCGGCCAGCTGCCGGCAGATCAGCTGCGGGTCGGGCAGCTCCGGCAGGTGTAGCACGACGAGTCGCTCACCCTTGGTGGCATGCGGCAGGGCTGTGACTACCGCCAGCAGTTCACCATCAGCCGCCCCCAGGCAGGCGTTGATCGCCTCTTCGACGAGCATGTGCGGCACCATCTCGCCGCCGATCTTCGAGAACCGGCTCTGCCGGCCGGTGATCGTAATGAAGCCATCGCCATCAAGCCGGGCGATGTCACCGGTGCAGTACCAGCCATCCTTGACCACCTCGGCGGTGAGGTCAGGCCGGTCGAGGTAGCCCTGCATGACGTTCGGGCCACCGATCCAGAGCAGGCCCTCACTGCCGACCGGCAATTCGGCGGTCCCTTCCCGGTCGGTGATCTTGGCCAAGCAGCCGAGAATCGGCCTCCCGACCGTGCCCTCGCGGGCATCGACCGGCCGGCCCGGCACATGCCGTGAGGGGGGCACGTTGGCCGCCACCAGGGGGGAGAGTTCGGTCGCGCCGTAGGCCTCACTGGGCCGCACGCCGAACTTTCGCTCGAAGGCATCGCTCACCTCGGCCGTCAGCTTTTCGGCCGCACCAAAGACCACTTCAAGCGTCGAAAAATCCTCGGCATCGGTGCGGCGGATGTAGGTCCGCAGAAAGGTCGGCGTCGCCATCAGCACCGTGGCGTGGAACTCACGGGCCAGCCGGCCGACCACCTTGGCGTCGAGCGGATTGGTGTGATAGACGACCGCCGGCTCGAGCGTCAGCGGCACCCAGAAGGCGGTTGTGTAGCCATACGAATGGAAGAAGGGCAAGACGCCCAGCGCCGTATCGGCCGGTGAGACATGCAGCAGGTCGGCGATCGCCCGGACGTTGCTGCCGACATTCTCAACGGACAGCACAACCCCCTTGGGGTCACCGGTCGAGCCCGAGGTGAAGATGATGGTCAGCACATCGTCGGGGCTGATCTGGTCGAGGCCCAGACGTCGCTCCAGCGCCGACAGTGGCAGCAGGGTCGCCTCGGCCCAGGCCTGCAGCTTTTGTGAAAGGGTCAGCCGCTGCCGCAGGGCAGCCGCATCGAGCAGCCGGTGGCCCACCTCGAGGTTCACCCGTGACAGGAATGCCGGACTCGATATCACATGATCAAGACCCGCCCGCTCGATGCAGATGTCGAGGATCGGCTGTGAAGCGGTGTAGTTGAGATTGACCGCCACCCGCCCCATCAAGGCCAGGGCAGCGTTGACAATCGCCGCCCCGGCGGTGGGCGGCAGCAGCACCCCCACTCGTTTTTCAGCAGGCCCAAGGGTTCGCTCAAGCACCAGCCGGGCCGCCAGAATGCGGACGAGCAATTGCCGGCCGGTCAGCCGCGTCCCGAGCGAATCGGCCACCTTCAACCGGCCGGCGGCCGCCCGCAGGCCACGGAGCAGGTCCCGGTGGAGAAGTGGCGGTCTGGGTGAGGCCTCTGTCGCGACGGCCGCGGCGGGATCGACCGCTGATGGTGCGGAACTCGCGACTGAATGGCTCACGGCAGATTCTCTGGGTGGACGGCCCGGGGCCCCGGCACATCTCGGTGCGTTGTCGCGGCCACGGGTCCCATTAGAATCAGCGACTCGCCACCTGACCAGCGTTTCCGTCCTTGAGCCAATCCCGATTCATGCCGAAGTACGACCCCGCCACCATCGAGCCCAAATGGCAATCCTGGTGGGATGAGCACGACACCTTTCGTTCCCCGCGGCTGCCGGTCGGCGAAAAGGCCTACATCCTCGACATGTTTCCCTATCCCAGCGGCGACGGGCTGCACGTGGGCCATCCCGAGGGCTACACCGCCACCGATATCGTCAGCCGGGCTGCCCGGATGCGGGGCGTCAGCGTGATCCACCCGATGGGCTTTGACGCCTTCGGCCTGCCGGCGGAGGAGCATGCCATCCGTACCGGCACCCCGCCCCGGGAGAGTACCGAGCGAAACATCGCCACCTTCCGCCGCCAGCTGAAGATGCTCGGCTTCAGTTATGACTGGCACCGGGAGGTGGCCACCACCGACCCGGGCTACGTCCGCTGGACCCAGTGGATCTTCCTGGTCCTGCACGACACCTGGTTCGACCGCGATGCCCAGCGGGGCCGGCCGATTGCCGAACTGCCGATCCCAGCCGAGGTGGCGGCGGCGGGCGAGCAGGCCGTCGCCGCCTATCGCGACGAGCAGCGGCTGGCCTATCAGTCGGAGGCACCGGTCAACTGGTGCCCGGCGCTGGGCACGGTGCTGGCCAATGAAGAGGTGATTGGCGGGGTGAGCGAACGGGGTGGGCACCCCGTGGTGCGGCTGCCGTTGCGGCAGTGGATGCTGCGGATCACCGCCTACGCCGACCGGCTGGAGCGGGAACTCGACAGCCTCGACTGGCCGACAAGCATCAAAAAGCTTCAACGGGACTGGATCGGCCGCAGCACCGGGGCGGAGGTCGACTTCTTGTTGCCCCCCGCCGGCGATGACGCCGCTGGCTTCGCAGCCTGGAAGCAGCACCGGGCCGCATCCGGCTTTCCCGAGCAGGCCCCTGACAATGTGCTGCGGATCTACACCACCCGTCCCGACACGCTCTATGGCGTCACCTGCATGGTGATCGCCCCGGAGCATCCACTGCGGGCCCGGCTGACGACGGCCGACCGGACAGCGGAGGTTGAGGCCTACTGTGAAGCAGCCAGCCACAAGAGCGACCTCGATCGAACCGATCTGGCCGAGGGAAAAACCGGTGTCTTCACCGGCTCATCCTGCATCCATCCACTGACCGGCGAGCCGGTCCCGATCTGGGTGGCCGACTATGTGCTGGCCTCTTATGGCACCGGGGCGATCATGTCGGTGCCGGCCCACGATGATCGCGACTATGAGTTTGCGCAGACGTTTGGGCTGAAGGTTGTCACGGTGGTCGAACCCGCCACCGGTGAGGGCGGGGCTGGTGGCAACGGCAACGCTACCCCGCTGTTCACCGGCCGAGGCCGGGCGGTCGCCTCGGGCCCGTACACCGGTCTCGAAACCGACGCCTTCATCACTCAGGTCGGCGGTGACCTGCAGGCGGCCGGTCTGGGCCGCCCGGCGGTCAATTACAAGCTGCGAGACTGGCTGTTCAGCCGGCAGCGGTTCTGGGGCGAACCCTTCCCGATCCTCCATGAACTCGACGCCGCCGGCGAGCCGACCGGCGTTGTCCGGGCTCTCGACCAGGCAGACCTGCCGGTGCCGCTGCCAGAACTGTCCGACTTCCGGCCGGGCAACACGCCCGACCCGCCGCTGTCGCGAGCAGACGACGGCTGGCTCTACGTCGAGCGGGACGGCAAGCGGTATCGCCGCGAGACCAACACCATGCCCCAGTGGGCCGGCTCGTGCTGGTACTACCTGCGGTTCCTCGACCCGGCCAACGACGAGCGGTTCATCGACCCGGACATCGAACGGGCCTGGATGCCGGTCGATCTCTACGTCGGCGGGGCGGAGCATGCCGTGCTGCATCTGCTTTACAGCCGGTTCTGGCACAAGGTGCTCTACGACCGCGGCCATGTCTCGTCCCCCGAGCCCTTCGGCCGACTGGTCAACCAGGGCATGATCCTGGGTGAGATGGAATTCACCGGGTACCGGGCAGCAGCGGGGGGCTGGGTGTCGGCCGGCCAGCAGGGCGAGGCCGACACGCCGATGAAGATTCCGGCCGAGCAGGTCGAAAAGCAGGGCGAGCACTTCGTGCTGCGGGATGCCCCCAAGGTTCGTGTCGAAAGCCGGGCCTACAAGATGTCGAAGAGTCGCGGCAACGTGGTCAACCCCGACCAGGTGGTCCGCGACTTCGGTGCCGACTCGCTGCGGCTCTACGAGATGTTCATGGGACCGCTGGAGGCCACCAAGCCCTGGAGCACCGCCGGCGTGGGCGGGGTGCGGAGCTTTCTCGACCGCTGCTGGCGGCTGGTGGTCGATGAGCGGGCCGACGAGCTGACGATCGCCCCCCAGGTCTGCGACGAGCAGCCGACCGACGAGCAACTGCGGCAGCTGCACCGGACGATCGCCAAGGTGACCGCCGACATCGACTCGCTTTCGTTTAATACCGCGATTGCCAAGATGATGGAGTTCGTGAACTTTGCCACGCCGCTGGAACAGCGGCCGCGGCCGCTGCTCATCCCGTTCGTCAAGCTGCTGGCACCATTCGCCCCGCATCTGGCCGAAGAGCTCTGGGAACTGCTCGGCCAGGCTCCGCCGGTTTCGCTGGCCGACTGGCCGGTGGCCGAAGAGCAGTGGCTGCGGGATGACACCGTTGAAATTCCGGTCCAGGTGCAGGGCAAACTCCGGGCCCGGGTCATCGTGCCGGCTGACGCCGATGCCGGCACCCTCGAGGCGGCGGCGGCAGCCGAGCCAAAAATTGCAGCCCTGCTCGCCGGCAAGCAGATCGTGAAGGTGGTGGCGGTGCCCGGCCGGCTGGTGAACTTCGTGGTCAAGGGCTGACGGGGCTCTCAGCAAAGCTGCCGACGGCCGGGAAAGTCGGTCTGTCCGACACAATCCCCTCATCGCATCGGGATTCTCATCGAGTTCTGACGAAACCCGATTTGGCCCACCGGCCAGGCTTCCGTAGCATGGGGGGTGAGGCGGCAGTGGAACGGCAAGCGGCTGATGGTTGATTGTTTTGTGGCAGAGCACTGCCGAAGCTGGGAGAGCGACTGGTATGAGCGTGAAGCACGTGTTGGCGTTGGTTCTTGGTGGCGGTCGGGGAACCCGGCTCTATCCCCTCACCCGTGACCGTTCCAAGCCGGCCGTGCCGCTGGCCGGGAAGTACCGGATCATCGACGTGCCGCTGTCCAACTGCATCAACAGTGGAGTGCAGCGGATCTACGTGATGACCCAGTTCAACTCAGTCAGCCTGCATCGCCACATCCGCCGCACCTACACCTTCGACCCGTTCAGTGGTGGCTACGTCGAGATTCTCGCCGCCCAGCAGACCAACGAGGCGACCGCCTGGTACCAGGGCACGGCCGACGCGGTCCGCCAGCACATCCGGCTGCTGCAAGATTCCGACATCAAGCAGGTGCTGGTGCTTTCGGGCGATCAACTGTACCGGATGAACTATGCCGACCTGCTGGCCACTCATGAGGCCAACGATGCCGATGTGACCATTGCCGGCATTCCGGTCACCGACGAGGCCTCGTCGGCTTTCGGCATCATGCGATTTGACGATTCCGGCCGGGTCGAGGGCTTCCTGGAAAAACCGAAAACCCGCGACGAGCTGGAACTGGTCCGCACCGACCCGGGCTGGATTGAACGGGCCGGCATTCCGGCGGCTGGCCGCAGCCTGATGGCGAGCATGGGCATCTACCTGTTCGACCGTGACTGCCTGCTCGACCTGTTGCTGAAAACCGACTATCAGGATTTTGGCAAGGAGGTCTTTCCGGCAGCAATCAGGGCCAAGAAGGTTCAGCTGCATCCGTTCGATGGCTACTGGGAGGACATCGGCACGATCCGCTCCTACTACCAGTGCAACATCGACCTGGCCAAGCCGGTGCCGCCGTTCGAGCTGGCCACTCCCAACGCGCCAATTTATTCGCGGGCCCGGTTCCTGCCCCCGTCGCGGGTTGACGGCGCCAGCATTCGCTCGAGCCTGATCTCCGATGGCTGCACGATTGGCTCGGGCGCAGTCATCGAGAACAGCGTGATCGGCCTGCGGTGCCAGATCGGCCGCAACGTCGTCATCCGCAATTCGGTGATCCTCGGCAACGACTACTACGAGACGCCGGAGCATCTGGCCGCCGACCTCTCGCAGAATGTCCCCCCGCTGGGCATCGGCGACGGAACCATCATCGAGGGGGCGATCGTCGACAAGAACGTGCACATCGGCAGCCGTGTGCGGATCGTCAACGACCACGGCCAGGAGGACACTGCCGATAGTGAGCGGTTCACCATCCGTGACGGCGTGGCGGTGGTGCCGAAGAACGCGATCGTTCCCGACGGCTGGCAGCCGGAGCCTCAGGCGGCCCAGACCGTAACCGCCGGCTGATCATTCGCCGCCGGCGGTGACCACCTCGTCCTCGGCGTCCTGGGTTTCTGCCGCGGCTGTCAGCAGGACCGATACAGCCTCCGGCTCGTCCGGTGCTGTCGTAGCCGAAGCGGCAATCTGGCGGGCGGCCGGCTCCGCCGTGGCGGGCTGGGCTTCGGCCAGTTCATTCGAGACGGCCGGTTCAGTGGAGACGACCGGCGGCCAGGGCCGGGGCCGTTTCCAGATCGGCAAAATGCCGTTGTTCCGCACCCGAAAGTCGTTCTGATCCGCGGCCCCCGGCACCGTTCCGGAATAGTCAAACGGCGACGGACACATGGTGCAGCCGGTGCCGGCGGCAAGGCAGCCAAGCAGCAGGCTCAACCTGGCGGCTCCCCAACCGCCGGAGTGTCTGTCTCGTCGCACGGCCTCGCCCTCCCGGCTGCCAAAAATCAGCGGCTGTTCCCCGCATACCCCAAAGAACCCGAAAGATTGATCGGATCATCACAGCCCGGTTCTGCAGAAAAAATCGCTCAGGTGCGCAGACATCGTTGGTGAGACTCACCAACGGGCATCTGCAGAGCGTTGGCCGCCCCCGAGCCGGCAGCAAACGGAGGCCGGATGCGGGCTATTGCCGAATCAGCAGCTGCGAACCCGCCCCCAGAATGTCGGCGAGGTCGGCGAAGTCGGCGGTCGAAACAAGCAGCACCGATTCGGCCGGCATCGTCGCAACAAAGCCCGGATCGTCCGCAGGCTCGATCCGCAGGCCGTCACTCAGCAGGATGGCGGGCCCCCCGGCCGGCTGATAGTTGACCGCTACCGCCTGCCCGGTGACGGCCGGCGTGCCGCCGTCGCGAATTTCAACCAGCCGCACCGACGTGCCGCTGCGAGCGGTAAATCCGCTGCCGATCGCCGCGGCAAAGCTGCCGGCATACCGTCCGCCCACCTGGAGGCTGAGGCGGCGACGTGACACGCTCACCACCGCATCGAACGGCCCCCGAACAACCTTCAGAGCCTGACCGGCACTGGGACCCTCCGGGCCGATGCCATTGATGTTGGCCAACAAGGCCGCCGGCACCTCGAGCGGTGCCGCAATGCCCTCGAGTGTTTCACCGGTGGCAACAATATGGGGCGGCAGCAGCAGATCCTGCGTTGAATAGATCACGGTGCCGGCCAGTTGCCCCAGCAGCGTTTCAAGCTGGCGGCTCTCCTCGGGACTGAGCGAGATGTCGTCATACCAGACCGAGAGGATCGCTAATGCCTCGGCATAGCGGCCGCTTTCCAGCTTGTCATGGGCATCGGCCCAGGCTGCCGTGAAGGCGGCCGAGTCATTGCCCCCGCGGGCTGCCGCGGGCTCGTTGACTCGCTGCGGCGTCAGTTCAGCAGCCGGCTTCGGTGGAACCGCCGCCACCGCCTCGATGTAGGTGGGAGACATTTCGGCTGCCGCCGCCGGCGTCTGGTTCGGGGCGGCAGGAATTGCCGGCTCGGCTGGAGCAGCGGCTGTCACCGCCGTGGACGGTTGCGGTGGCGGAGCCGCGGTCGCGGCGGCAATTGTGGCTGGAGCAGCGGCTGGCTCGGTGAGCTCAACCTCGGGTGGGGTCGGCTGTCCACCGGTAAACGGAGGCGGGTCACCGGCGGTTTCGGATGCCTGCCAGTCGGGCCCGCCACGGCTGGGGCCCTTCTGAATGATCGAGTAGGCGCCATAGAGGATCATGCCGAGCAGCCCAAGCACGACCAGCGGCCTCAGGGCCTCGAGGGGGTCGCTGCGGGTTTCCCGGCGTTGCTTTGACTTGGGGCGGCGTGCCATCGTTGGTGGCTCCTGTTCTGCCGCCCCCGAGGGGCGGCGATCCGGTGAACGACTGAAATTCGCGGGAACCCTAGTCGACAACTGCGGCTGGTTCCAGACCGCTTCCGGCCGCGCGGGGCTGAAATTGCCGGAATGGTTTGGCTGGAGGCGAAAGACTTTGTGGTGGCGGCTTGCCGGGAATGGCATCAGGGTGTTGAAATACGTGCATGTCCCGCCGCAATCTGCTGCTCCTTTGCCTGGTTGTCCCCACCTGCCTGCTCGCGTGGGCTGCCCAGGATCGGTCTGGCCTGGGCAGGCGGTTTGCCGAAGTGGTTCGGCAGGTTGATCGCCGCTACATCGAGCCGGTGAACTCAGGCCAGCTTTTCACGGCTGCCGTGAACGGTCTGTTTGCGTCCCTCGATGCGAATTCCCGCTACCTCGATGCCGCGACCTACCACGACCTGAGCACTGCCCGAGATCAGGCATCGGCGGGAATCGGGGTGGAGATTGCGACCGCGGAACCTTCAGCCGGCATTGTGGTCATTGCCCCGGTTGTCGATGGGCCGGCCTGGCAGGCAGGGATCGTCGCGGGCGACCGCATCCTGTCAATCGATGGCCAGCCGGTGACCGGCCTGAGCCTGCAGCAGGTTGCGGAACAATTGCGCGGCGTTGCCGGGACGATTCTTCGCCTGGAGGTTGTCCCGCGGGCAGCCGATGCGAGCCGGACGATCACCCTCACCCGGCAGCCACTCAGGGTGGCCAGCATTCAGGGAGACCGGCGGCTGGCTGACGGCAGGTGGGACTGGTGGCTTGAAGGGGAACCGGGAATCGCCCTGATCAGGATCACACGGTTTGGCGAACAGACCAGCGAAGAGATCGCAGAAGTGTTCTCTGAACTGCGGGTTGATGCACCGCCGTCCGGCCTCGTTCTCGACCTGCGGGGAAATCCGGGCGGGCAGCTCGAAGCGGCGGTGGCGGTCTCTGACCTTTTCCTTGACGAGGGAACGATTGTCACCACCAACGATCATCGCCAACCGTCGGCCCGACAGATCAGCGAGGCGAATCCAGGCGATCTACTCGACGGTGCGCCGCTGGTGGTGCTCATCGACGACCTCACCGCCAGCGCGGCCGAGATCGTCGCCGCCAGCCTTCAGGATCACGGTCGGGCGACCATCGTCGGCAGCCGCTCCTATGGCAAGGGTTCTGTTCAGACGCTGCTGCCGCTGCCTGGAGCAGAAACCGCCATTCAGCTGACCACCGCCGAATATCGGCGGCCGGCGGGAACCTCCATCGATCGATCGCCAGCCGCGGCAGGCGAAGAGCCGTGGGGCGTTGTTCCCGACGACGGTTATGCCCTGACGCCGACCCGTCAGCAGCTCGACCGCTGGCGGGCCTGGCGGCATGACCGCGACCGGCCCGCGGCCGCCAAGTTGCCATCGCCTCAATCGGATGCTGTCGCCGACCCGGCAGCGACGCTCCCGCGGCAGGCCGACCCGGTGCTCGCCCGCGGCCTGCGGGCCTTCACGGCAGCGGTGGTGGTGAGCCAGCGTTAGCCGGCTGTTCAGCGGCGGGGTGGACCGAGGCCGGCGGCTGCCAGAGCAGCCCTGGCTTCAGCAGCCAGAAAAAAGCTTCCAGCGACGCAGATCAGCCCGCGGCCTGCCGCCAGTTTCCGTGCCAGTTCGATCGCCTCGGCTGGCGATGATGCCAGCAGTGGCTCCGGCCAGCCAGCCTGCTCAGCAGCCTGCCTGAGTGCCACCAGCGTGGCGGCTCGCGGGTTGGTGGCGTACCGGGTGAGCACGACCACCGTAAACAGCCGCCGCGCTTCCCGCAGCATTTCAACAAGCTGTTTATCCCCACTCGCGGCGAATACCAGAATCCGGCGGCGGGGCAGCTGTGCGGTCGCGGTGAGCGTCTCGACGAGCGCCGCCATCGAGGAGGCGTTGTGGGCCGCATCGAGCAAGACGGGTGGCCGCTCAGAGAGCCACTCGACCCGCGCCGGCAGCCGGGCCTGCCGCAGCCCGCGGCGGATCGCCGGATCTGGAATCGTGAAGTCAGCCATCGGGAGTGCCCGCACCGCCATGATCGCGGCCGCCGCATTGATCGCCTGATGCCAGCCCGGCATCGCGGTCGTGTAGCTGCCGCAGTGATGGCCCAGCGGGCATTCGAGGGTGAAGGGCGTGGTCCGCAGGCCGGGACGGGCCGCCGGCCTGCTGACCTGAAAATCCCGCCCCAACAGCTGCAGCGGCGCCCGCTGCCGGCTGGCCGTACGGGCAACCACGGCCGCCGCTGCGGGATCGGTCGCCACCGAAATGACCGGGCAGCCCCGGCGGATAATGCCGGCCTTCTCAGCCGCAATTTTTTCGATGGTATCGCCCAGCACGTCCATGTGGTCGAGACCGATGCAGGTGATGATCGATACCACCGGCTGACAGAGGTTTGTGGCATCCAGTCGGCCACCGAGCCCGGTCTCGATCACCGCGAGGTCGACCTTGCTGCGGGCAAAGTGCGTGAAGGCGACCGCTGTCAGCACTTCAAACCAGGTCGGTCCCGGCTGCTTCCGCCGCGTGGCGAGTCGGTCAAGACGTTCGACGGCCGGCATCACCATCCGAACAGCCGCCAGGAGGTCGGCTGTGGAAATCGGCCTGCCGCCGATGGTGATGCGTTCTTCAAGTCGATCGACATGGGGCGACAGGTAGCAGCCCACCCGATAGCCGGCGGCCCTGACCATCGACGCCAGCATGGTCGCGGTCGACCCCTTTCCCTTGGTGCCGGCCAGATGGGCGGCCCGAAACTGCCGCTGCGGATCGCCACTGGCCCGCAGCAGATTCCGCATCCGGGAGAGTGTGAACCCGCCGGAGCCCGCAGCCCCAACCGGCGTCCGCTCAAAGTTCGATCGCTTGTCCAGCCACTGGAGCGCCCGCAGCCGGGTCAGGGGCCCTGTCCCGTCAGATTCATGCTTGGCCACGGTGTGGTCTCGTGAAGGCAGGAGATTTGGCGAGGATGGCCCGGTCAGGAAACAGGTTATCCACGCGGCCTCCGCGTGCTCAAACCGGAATTGATTTTGGGTCGGTAATTTCTGACTCTCCCGCAGCGTTTTGTCTATGCCCCATCCTCAGGTTCCGCCGCCGATGTCGCCTGTGCCGAATCGATCCCTCGCGTCAACAGCGAGGCCCGAACTTTCGCGGTGCAGGCCGGGCTTCCGGTTCCGACTGCTGGCGATCGGCTCGGTGCTGACGGCGACAATCCTCTGCGGGATGCACCGCAGTGGTACCGTCACCGCGGCCGAGACTGTTTACGCGATCGATGATCCCGCCGGCAGCCTGCCACCACCCCTCTACATTCCGCAGCCGGAAGCGGATCGGGCCATCATCATCGACATGGCCGACAGCCCGCTTGATCCGGCGGCCGATCCCTGGTGCCAGCGTTACGGCGGAACTTCTTCTTGCATCGCTCCAAGCCGGCTGCCCTGTTGGCCCCGCTGGTTTGCCAGTGCGACAGGCCTGGTGATGACGCGGAGCCTGCCCAGCGGCAGTACCTCGACCGGCCCCGGGGGGCTCACGGTCTCGACCCGGACGGCTGACGCCAGCTGGCCGGGCGGCGTCGATTTACGGGTCGGCCGCTGGTTCGGTGAGGAGCAGCGGCAGGCAGTCGAGCTGATTTACTGGGGGGTCTACAACATCGGCTCGACCGCCCCACAACAGACCGGCCCGGCCAGCGGTGCCCTGACCCGGTCTGATCTGGTCAATGATGTCGAGATCAACTGGCTCTACTCGCTCGGTGATCGCCCCGAGTTCCATACGGGCAACCGCCGCATCAACTGGATGTGGCTGGCGGGCTTCCGGTTTTTTCAACTTGAGGATGACCTCGCGCTGATTGCCGTCCCGGGAGACATTGACTTTGACGTCACGACGAACAACAACCTTTTCGGTGGGCAGTTCGGGGGGCGATTCGACTGGTCTTTTGCTCCGCGGTTCCGCTTTGCCGTGGTGCCGAAGTTCTTGTTGGCCGGCAACGCCATCAGTAGCCTGGCGACCAATTCGACGGGCGGCACCACCACAGCCGATGTCCGCTCCACCTTGGGCGTCTTTTCCTGGCTGGGCTCGGTCGACACCTCGATCGCCTGGGATATCAGCGACCGCTGGAGCCTCTGGATCGGCTACCGGGTGGTCGGTGTCGGCAACATTGCTCAGGCCGATGAGCAGTGGCCGGCAACGATCCCGGCTGCGGCCGCCAGCCTTCAGGGGGTCACCGCCGGCTCTGATTCGATCATCCACGGCGGATTTGCCGGTTTCGAAAGTCGGTACTGACGATTCACCGGTAGTCTTCATGACAGGTGGAGCATGACTGGGTGATCGCCTTGGCCGCCCTGGCCGCAGCTTCATGGTCGCCCTGCTGCACCGCTTTTCGCAGTGCCAACGCCTGCTGTTGCATCATTGCCGCATACTCGCGGTAGGTGTCATCGTCCCAATCCGTGAAGGCCTCGCGGACAATCAGTTCCCCGAACGCGGCGACAATTTCGGCCTCATGAAGCAGCAGCTCCGGGGCTTCGGCGAAGGCATCCTTGGAAGCTGTCCCCGGTGTCAGCGTCCGGTCGGCCGCCTCCAGCCGCCGCATCAACACCGCCCGGTCACAGAGCTGACTCCACTGGAATTGCTGCTTTTCAGGCTCGGCGGAGATCGTCTCACCCAAAATCAACGCCGCCAAATCCTCCGCCCGGGTACGGGCTTCGGGATATGCCTTTCCACCGTCCCGGTCGACATGGCTGGCAACCCGGGCGAACTGGTCCCGCAGGCCGGCGGCAGCGGTACGCCAGCTTGAACGAATGTCGTTTGGCTTGTCGTATGCCGCCATCAAGCCAAAGACGACCGCGACAATGTGAAACCGGTCGAGTGCCGTTGCCAGGTTGCTGTTGAACGCGGACTGGGTTTCGGTGGCCTGCTGCAGGGGTGGCAACGAAAGCTTGATCTCGTCGGCGAGAGTGGCGCCTGAAACCAAAGCCGACCAGGGGCGGCGGGCGGCAGCCTCAGCCGTGGTGGAAATATCTGCGCCCTTATTCGCACCGGCGAAATCTGGTCGGGGGCCCACCAAGAGTTGAAGGGCGTCTGCTTCGATGATGTCACGAGCCGGCAGCTGTTCGGCGACTGGTGCCGGCTGGCGACGGGCAGGCCGACCGCTACCGAAGCCGATCACCTGGCCTGATGAGGCTGCCGGCGACAGGAGGGTGACCGCCACGACTCCGGCGAAAGCGAATTGCTGCGTCTGCATTTCATACCCCTCAGGCCATCCGGGCCACCCCATCTTTACCAGCTTTCCAGATCGCCAGTTGCCGGCCAACGGCCGGTGAATAAGCCGAGCCCTCCACCCCTTTTTTAACATTTGGGGTAACCCCGACATTCCAAAGGGTTTTCCGGATTGTTACCCCCCCCTTCGGTTGTCGCAGGCTCTTTCCGAAGTCAGCGGACGGCTGGTTTCGGCCTTGACCCATTGTCAACGGTCCGCGACGATCCTCGGCTACCCGAGCGGGAATGGTCTGGCCGTCCGCTTTTGACCGGCTGACAGCCTACGCAGGCTGGCACTCTCCCTTGGAGCCTAACGGGATGCAGTCAGTGACTTCAACCGACCCAGTTCGCCGTCATGCCGATCTGACTTCAGCCGGCCTCCCCCCGCGGCGACTGCTGCGGGCCGTCTCCGTCTGGTTGTTTTCGTTCGTTGCCGGCTGCTGCCTGCTGGGGCTCACCAGTCAGTCAGGCTGCTCAGCTGGCGGTGCTGAACCAGCTTCGACGGTGAACCTTGATCCGGCGAAAGCTGTGGTGAACGCGTTTTTGCAGGCGATCAAACGGGGGGACGAACAGGGGGCACTTGCCATGCTGACCGACGTCGCCCGGGCAAAAACCCAGGAACTCGGCCTTTCGGTCGCCCCCCCGGTGAAGGACACCGCCACCTACAGCATCGGTGACTGCGAGGCTGTCGGTGATGCCGACGACATCGTGCATGTCGCCACCACCTGGACAGATACCGATGAGGATGGGTTCACCAGCACCGACAACGTGATCTGGGTCTGCCGACTCGATCCTGAAGGTTGGCGGGTGGTGGGCATGGCAATGCGAATTTTTGCCGACCTGCCGCCACTGCTACTGAACTTTGAGGATCCCGAAGACATGCTGGCCAAGCAGCAGTTGGTCGCCGACGAAATCACCCGGCGGGCGAAACTGGCGGCGCAACAGCCTGCCGGCGGGTCACCCACCGCCCGGACCGCCGATGGGACTGGCGGCAAGGTCGTCGAGTAGTCGGCCGACTGCGCGGCTCGGGAGGGGTGCAGCGTAAGGCGTCCTGCCGGTCCAGTCGCTTCCGCTCCTGGCTTCCGGATGTCGATGCGTGCTGGAACGGA
>CALAZQ010000188.1 GCA_937926325.1 uncultured Planctomycetaceae bacterium
CCGGTGTGCCGGCGAAAGTGGAGCGTGAAGTTACTCTGGTCGCAGAAGCCGAGTTCGGCGGCGATCGTGGCGATCGTGTCGTTGCCCTCCCGCAATGCCATGCAGGCCAGCCGCATCCGACCCTTCATCCAGTAGGTCCGCGGCCCAAAGCCGAAGATCTGCTTGAACGACCGCTGCAGCTGTCGAGCTGACAGGCCGCAGGCGGCGGCCAGTCGGGCCAGCGGCGGAAACCGTCGCTGGTGCTCCCGGAGGATCGCCAGGGCTGGCCCCAGCCGGGGGCCGGCCGCGCCGGGGGGGACTGCTCCCTGCAGTCGCCGCAGGGTTCCCATCACGCCAATGACCCGGTGGCCATGATCGAAGATCGGGTACTTGTTGGTTTCGTACCAGTCGGGCAGGCCGACTTCGTCGAACCAGACGTCGACATGGCCGGTGAGGGGCTGCCTGCTGTCAATCACCAGCTTGTCGTCAGCTCGGTAATGCGCGGCAAACGGCCCGGGGGTCAGCTCGTCGTCGGTGGCCCCCAGCATCTCTTCCGTTCGGCTGAGGCCGATGTGCCTGAGGATGCCAGGGCTGAAGAACAGGGTTTCGCCGGCCAGATTCTTGGCGAAAAAGAAGGCGTCGTCGAAGCCGTCAAAGACCCGATGAAAGTGACTCTCGGCTGCAATTGCGGCGAGGAACTGCTGCTGCTCAGCAGCCCAATCACGGCTGGCTGCTGCTCGTCGTCCTCCTCGCTGCCTGTTCATCGCCGCATCTCAAAGCCCCTGACTGCCGCTGGTGGCAGCCCGATCCTGCCGGCGACAGTATGCCACGAGCCGGCGGCAGGTTCACGGGCCGGGTGGCTCGCCGCCGACTTCCTGGGCATGGACCGCGGCGCAGATGAGCCGGAGCGATCCCTCCAGGTCGCCATCGGCTGTTTTGAAGGCGTCGGCATCGACCGTGAGCGGGGCGCCGAGCACCACCAGCGGCGCGCCCAAGGCCGGGCAGCGGATGGCCTGCTCCAGCGAGAGCCCGCCCACCGCCTGCACCGGCACCCTCACGGCAGCAACGACCTCGAGCAGCTGGTCGAGTGGACTGGGCATCGGCCGGCCCGCCGCGGCAATGCCCCGCCGCTCGTCGTAGCCGATGTGATGAATGACATAGTCGCAGCCGAGGTCCTCCAGTTGCCGGGCACCGGCCACCATGTCGGGGCAGCCGAGATTGTCGCCCATCACCTGGCAGCCAAAGTCAGCCCCGGCCTTCACGACACACTTGATCGTTTCGGGATGGGCGCGGGCCATCACCACCACGTGGGTGGCTCCTGCCCGGGCCATCATCTCTGCCTCGAGGTAGCCGCCGTCCATCGTCTTGAGGTCGGCCACGATCGGCACCTCGGGGAAGGCGGCCCGCAGCTGCCGGACACCATGCAGGCCCTCAGCCAGAATCAGCGGCGTGCCGGCCTCCAGCCAGTCAACGCCGGCTCGACGGGCGATCGCTGCGGTCTCGAGGGCCTCATCGATACTGGTCAAATCAAGTGAAATCTGCACGATCGGCTTCATGGGCGAAGCATGATCGCCCACCGCGTGAGCGTCTGTAGTGAAAGCGACATTCTCGGGGTGCAGGCGGCGCTGCTGGTTTCCGGCGAGGGGTGCTCGATCGGGTAAGGTACAGAGCCAATGGACACGATCCCCACAGACTTGCCGCGGATTGTCGCCATCGGCGAGACGCTCTGGGATCTCTTCCCCGATGCGGCGGTCTGGGGTGGCGCGCCGGGCAATGTGGCCTGCCATGCTGCCGCCCTCGGTGTGGCAACCGCCATGATCAGCCGGGTTGGCTGTGACGACTTTGGTGACCGCGGCCTCGCCGCCTTGGCGGCCCATGGGGTCGACTGCCGCTTTCTGCAGCGGGATGCCGATTACCCTACTGGAAGCGTTCAGGTGACGCTGTCGCCCACGGGGGATGCCACGTACGAGTTTGCAGCCGACACGGCCTGGGATCGGCTTGCCTGGCAGCCTGAGTTGCCGCCGTTGGCGGCCGCTGTTGAAGCGGTCTGTTTCGGCACACTCGGCCAGCGATCCCGCCAGTCGCGCGAGACGATCCGGCGGTTTCTGGCCGCCGCGCCGCAGGCCATCAGGGTGTTTGATGTCAATCTGCGGCAGCAGTTTTATTCGGCCGAACTCATTCGCGACTCCCTCGGGCTGGCCACGGTGCTGAAGCTCAACGATGAGGAACTGCCGGTGGTGGCCGCCGCCTGCGGGCTGGCAAGTGTCGATCCAGTCGCGGTGGCTGATGCCCTGGTGGCAGCCTACGGGCTGCAGCTGGTGGCGGTCACCCGAGGCGCGGCCGGGTCGCTGCTGGTTGGCCGCGGGCAGCGATCAGAACGGGCGGCTGAGGCGGCGACCATCATCGACACCGTCGGGGCGGGCGATGCCTTCACGG
Source organism: uncultured Planctomycetaceae bacterium (assembly GCA_937926325.1). Classification (GTDB taxonomy): domain Bacteria; phylum Planctomycetota; class Planctomycetia; order Pirellulales; family UBA1268; genus UBA1268. The sequence continues at coordinate 2,416 of CALAZQ010000188.1, forward strand.
CGGCCCTGATCGTCGGGCTGCTCGAAAGCCGGCCGCTGGAGCAGATGCACGACCACGCCGCCCGGCTATCAGCTTTTGTCTGCGGGCAACGCGGAGCGACGCCGACCATTCCGGAAAGGTTGAGGCACTAGATCGCACCCGGGTTCGCTGTCGCGACGATCCGGCAAACCAGGAAGGGTAGGCTCGGGGGTCGGCGAACGCTCGACGAGC
>CALAZQ010000189.1 GCA_937926325.1 uncultured Planctomycetaceae bacterium
GCGTGTAAGAACCGTCCCGCCCGGTGGCAATCACTCAGTGCCGGGGACGGAACGGTTCCGTCGCCGGCTGGCGGGAGGATCGGTCAGGGGCCCGATCATCCCATCCGGACGACAGACGACAAACAGCGAGGCCGGGATGCGGCGGCATCGAGACAGCGTGGACCGGTTCCGAAGTGAACTGCGTGCTTGCTGGCTCCTGCTGCTAACGATCGGCCTGTTCTTGGCTGGCTGCCAGCAGCGGCCGGGAGTTGTTTCACCGCAGCGACCACTCGTTTTCACCGAGGTTCTCTGCGGCACGCCGTCAGCGTCGGCCGGCTTGGGTTCTGCCGCCACCCCCCCGCCGCAGCCGGCAGTTGCCGCTCGGCCTCACGAGGAGAACAAGACGATGACCATCAAAAACCTCTTCCGGTTTGCCCGGCTCGCCCCTGCCCGCATCCGCCGGCCGGCCCGGCCTGCCGCCCCGCTGTCGCTCGAAGGACTCGAGGAACGCCGGCTGCTGGCCGCCGACATGCCGATGCCGACCGACGGCAGCCAGCCGCTGGCGACCGACAGCCACGCCGGCCACGCAATGGACTTGTCCCAGGCACCCGTCACAATCATGCCGCTGGGGGCATCGCGGGTCGCCGGCGGGCGACCGGCCTTTGAAAGCTACCGCTACGAACTCTGGAACGACCTGACGGCACGCGGCTGGGCCGTCGACTTTATCGGCACGCAGTCGGACGACGCGGCATACCCGGAGCTGGCCAGCCACAGCTTCGATACCGACCACGAGGGGCGATCAGGCTGGACCTCGGGCGACATTCTCGCAGACCTCGGCGGCTGGCTGGCGGAGACCGGCTCGCCCGACATCGTGCTGGTGAGTTCCCCCGGCGGCAATGATCTCCTCGAGGGCCTCGACTACGGCCAGACGCTCGCAAACATCAACGGCATCATCGATCTGCTGCAGCAGGACAACCCCGGCGTCACGGTCATCATCGAGCAGCCAGCCCCGGGCCGCAGCGACTTCATGACCGCAGAGCTCACCGCTGCCTTCGCCCAGCTTCGGGACGATGTGGCCGGGATTGCCGCGAGCCAATCGACTGCAGACTCCCAGGTTGTTGCCGTCGATATGAGCGTCGGTTTTACCGACGCGATGCTTGCCGACGACATCCACTACAACCAGGCCGGGGCTGAGTTTGTGGCGGCCCGCTACACCGCCGCGCTCGAGCCGTTCCTCGCCCCGCCCGCTCATGGCGACATGCCGCATGCCGGTGATCCGGCCCGGCAGGGCGAGCACATGGCAGCGATGGGGCTGGCCGACCCCGCCGCTGCGACCCACCGGGTGGTCGCCTCCGGTCCCTGGTCATCCCCGGAGACCTGGGCTGATGGGGTGCTGCCGACGGTCGGTGCCCGGGTGCTCGTGCCGGCCGGGCTGACCGTCACGGTCGATGGCGTCTTTGCAACCGAGCTGAAGACCCTGCGGGTCGACGGCAGCCTGCGATTCGACCCGACGGTCAACACCGAACTGCGGGTCGATACGCTGGTCTCGGCGATGGGCAGCCTGGTCGAGATCGGCACGCCGGCACGCCCGGTGCAGGCCGACGTGACCGCGACCGTCGTCTTTGCCGACCTCGGCCCGATCGATCTCTCAGTCGATCCCGGCCAGCTGGGCCGCGGGGCGATCTTCCACGGCACCACCCGCATTCACGGGGCGGCGAAGACCTCGTTCACCAGTCTGGCCACCCCGCCGCGGGCGGGCGACACCGTGCTGGAACTGGCGGCCGCTCCGGCGGGCTGGCAGGTGGGCGACCGTCTGGTGATCGCCGGCACCCGGGCCGACGCCACCGGCGAGGAGACCGTCACCATCACCGGCATCGCCGGGGCGACCGTCTCGTTCGACCAGCCCCTGCGGTACGACCACCTGCCGCCGCGGGCCGACCTGGCGGTGCATGTCGCCAATCTCACCCGCAATGTCGTCTTCACGTCGGAGAACCCGGCCCTCGACCGGCGGGGCCATGTGATGTTCATGCACAATCCCGACGTGCAGGTGGCCAACGCCGCCTTCAATGATCTCGGCCGCACCAACAAGCTGGAGATTCTCGATCCGCCCTACTTCGACGAGGAGGGCGAGTTTGTCGAGGGCACCGGCCGCAACGCCACCGGACGCTACTCGGTGCACTTCCACCGAACCGGTATCGATGCCAGCCGGGCCCCGGCGACCGTCACCGGCAGCGTGGTGGCCGGCAACCCCGGCTGGGGCTATGTCAACCACTCAAGCCATGTCGACTTCACCGACAACGTCGCCTACGACGTGACCGGGGCCGCCTTCAACACCGAGGCGGGCGACGAGATCGGCTCGTTCGTCGGCAACCTCGCCATCAAGATGCACGGCTCGCGAGACGAGCCGCAGGCCCGGCAGATCCACGGCGACTTTGGCCATGCCGGCGACGGCTTCTGGCTGCAGGGCCCCGGCGTGCGGGTGGAAAACAACATCGTCTCCGGGGCGACCGGCAGCGGCCTGATTCTCTACGCCGAGGCCCTCTTCGAGGATGGCCTGGGCATCACCACCTTTGCCTCGGCCAACCTGCCCGATCCGGCGGCGGCGGAGGGGGCGGACAACGTGCCGGTCACGCTCGCCCCGCTGGCTCCCTTCAGCGGCAACACCGCCTACGGCTCGGAGCTGGGGGCCCAGATCTACTACCACCGCACCTTCATCGTGATCGAGGAAGAGCAGGAGCCGCAGGCAGCCCTGCAGTTCCAGCCGAGCGTCATGGAAGACCTGCAGCTGTGGGGCAACGCCAACGGCATGCGGATCAACTACACCGTCGACACGATCTTCCGGAACATCGAGATCATCGGCCCGGCCGACGGCCTCGGCGACACCGGCTTTGACGCCCTCAACTTCTACAACCGCGGCACGCACCGCTATGAGAACCTGCAGATCGAGGGCTATGAGGTCGGCTTCTCGGTGCCCCGCAGCGGGGTGGTCACGGTCGACGGCGGCCGGTTTGACAACCTCGTCGACTTCATGGTGACCGAGCCGCGGCAGCTCGGCCGGCGGCTGCTCTTCACCGGCGACATCGCCTTTGGCGACCTGGAAACCGGGGTGGTCAACGGCGAGACGATCGAGCGGGTTCACTTCGAGATGGACGCCGATCAGCGGCCGGCGGCCGACTCGGCCAACGAGCACTACTTCCTCGACGACCAGGTGCTGCTCGACTTCGGCCCCTACGCCGGCGAGCAGCTCTACTTCTTCCAGCAGGCGGCCGATCATGTGCTCTTCCCGGAGATGCCTGAGCAATTCACTCCGGATGATCCGGGGCCCGAGGTCGGCGAGGAAATCATTGGCCTGACCAATGCCGAGATTCAGGAACTGCTCGGCCTGTCGGTCGGCGGCGCGATCGTCCCGGCCGATGCCGTCGAGGTTGAGCGAATGGTCGGCCTGCTGGGAACGCCGGCGACCGAACTGCCGGAGCTCGATCCAAACCCGCTGCCTGGGACCGACGACCATGAGGATGCTCCTGTGGTTCCAGGAGACCCTGACGATCCGGCTGAGCCAACTGAGCCAACTGAGCC
>CALAZQ010000190.1:0-42500 GCA_937926325.1 uncultured Planctomycetaceae bacterium
CGCATGCCCGGTGGCGATGCCCTCGGGTGAGACCATGGTGTCGTCGTCAAGCAGGACCGGCGGCGGTGTGACGGGCCGGGGGTGGCCGTTGGAAAGTGACGGCGGCGGAGCGGCGACCGCTGGCAGTGCCACTGCCACAGCCTGCCCGTTGCCGGCATGGCCATTGGACACAGGACCGTCTTCGGCAGCAGCAAGCGATTCGAAGTAACGCCGCCAATCGGCCGGCACACTCGCGGGATCGCTCTGGTATTGGGCGAAAAGATCCTCAAGAAATGCAAGATTCGCCGTTCCGGCCGAATCAATGCTCGCGGTGGTGGTCACGGTGGGGTTCCGTTGGTCACATGGCCAGCAACAGCCGGCCGGGGCTTTCGAGATAGCCGATCACTTCCTTCAGAAATCTGGCCGCCAGAGCACCGTCGATGACCCGGTGGTCGTACGACAGCGACAGAGGCATCATCAGGCGGGGTTCGATCCGATCTTCGACGACCACCGGCAGTTTCCGGGACCGACCGATCAGCAGGATGGCCACCTCGGGCCAGTTGATGATCGGCGTCGAATAACTGCCTCCGATGGCGCCGAGATTGCTGATGGTGAAGGTCCCGCCACGGAGGTCTTCAACACCGTACTGGGCATTCTTCGCCTTCTCGGCGGTCTGGGCAATCGCCTGGGCGATGTGCGGAATCGACTGCTGATCACAGTCCCGCAGCACCGGCACCACGAGGCCACGCGGCGTATCGACCGCGAGGCCGACGTTGACGTAGTCCTTGTAGATCAGCTCACCCTTGTCCATATCGACCGAGGCATTCACCTCGGGGTGCTGCCGCAACGACAGGCTGACCGCCTTGACGACAAACGCCAAGGCAGTGAGCTTGACGTCGGTCTTGGCGTATTCGGCGGCACTCTCCTTCCGCAGCCGCTCAAGTTCGGTCACGTCTGCGTCGTCAAAATTGGTCAGATGAGGAATGGTCGAGACACTGCGGACCATGTTGGCAGCGATCGTCTTCCGCATCCGCGACATCTGTTCGCGGTGGATCGGGCCCCACTCGTCGCGGTCGCCAGCGGTGGCCTGCTGCGTCGCGGCGCCACCGCCGCCTCGGCGAACCGCCGCCACCACATCCTCGCGGAGGATGCGGCCAGACGGACCGGTGCCAGTGACCCGAGCCAGATCGACACCCAGTTCGCGGGCCAGCCGCCGAACGGCAGGACCTGCCGGCTCGGCAGCAGCCTGATGACCGCCGCCAGCATCAGCACGACCGTTCGTATCGACTGCAGGAGCGGCCTGTGCAACGGCCACGGGCTGCGGGGCGGGCTCTGGCGGCGGCGGTGCCGCCACCGGGGCAGGGGCAGCAGGCTGCTCTGCGGGAGGGGCCGCCGGCTCAGGGATGGCAGCCACAGGCGGTGCCGCGGGAGCAGGGGCTGCCGCCCCGGCCGCCTCCAACGACAACAGCTCTTGACCGACCGAAACCGTGTCGCCCTTCTTGACCAGCACCTCCTTGACGACCCCGCCCGGCGGGCAGGGCACCTCGATCACCGCCTTATCGGTTTCGACCTCGAGCACAGCCTGACCAGGTTTGACCGAATCACCCGGGGCTACCAGAACCGAAACGACGTCTCCAGAGTCGATGTTTTCACCCAGGTCGGGCAGTGTGAATGCTGTCGCCATGCTTACTCACAAGGTGGTCAAAACGTCGCTGAAATGCGCCTCAAACCGCTCGGCCGGGCAGCCGCCGACGGCTGAAAAATTCTCTTCACAATAGTACCAGATGTTTCGGGCAACGACGCCTGCACCAGAGGGAAATTTGCGTTCGCCGGTCGCCATCAGGCCATGGCGGCATCGACCTTCTCGGGATCGACCCCGAGCGTCTCAATCGCCTTGGTGACCTGATCAGCCCCGATCGCGCCCCGCTGGGCCAGCTGATAGAGCGTGCCGATGACAATGCACTCGGCATCAACCTCGAAATGCCGCCGCAGCGGCCCCCGGGTCTCGCTGCGGCCAAACCCATCGGTGCCAAGCGTGAACAGCCCGCCGGGGATCCAGGGATCAAGCTGCTCGGGTACCGCCCGGACATGGTCGCTGGCCGCCACAAACACACCCTCGGCAGCAGCCAGGGTCGTTTCCAGATAGCTCTGCCGCGGGTCGGCCTCAGGGTGCAGCATGTTCCAGCGACGGCACTCCTGGGCTTCTCGCCGCAGCTCCTTCCAGCTGGTGACGCTCCAGACCGTGCTGGAGACGCCCCAGGAATCGGCGAGCATTTCTGCCGCCCGCAGCACCTCGCGGAGAATCGTCCCGGAACCGAGCAACTGCACCTGGGGAAGATCGGCCGCCGGCTTCGCCGCTGTCACCTCCCGCAGCCGATAGATGCCCTTGAGGATGCCCTCTTCGCAGCCGGGGGGCATGGGCGGCATCTCGTAGTTTTCGTTGTAGACCGTGATGTAATAGATCCAGTCCTCCCCCTTGGCATACATCCGATCCATGCCGTCGAGCATGATCGTGACAACCTCGTAGACAAAGGCCGGGTCATAGGCCCGCACCGTCGGATAGGCCATCGCGAAGAGGTGGCTGTGGCCATCCTGATGCTGCAATCCCTCGCCGGCGAGCGTGGTGCGGCCAGCGGTGCCGCCCAGCATGAAGCCCCGGGCCCGCATGTCGCAGGCCGCCCAGATCAGGTCGCCGATCCGCTGGAAGCCAAACATCGAATAGTAGATGAAGATCGGGATCATCGGCACGCCATGACTGGAATAGGCGGTGCCGGCGGCGACGAAGCTCGACATGCTGCCGGCCTCGGTGATCCCCTCCTCCAGAATCTGCCCGTCCTTCGCTTCGCGATAGTACAGCAGCTGATCGGAATCGACCGGCTCATAGAGCTGACCGGTGTGGGCATAGATGCCGCACTGCTTGAAGAGCGGATCCATGCCGAAGGTTCGTGACTCGTCGGGCACGATCGGCACGATGTACTTCCCGACCGACTTATCCTTCAGCAGCGAGGCCATCAGGGTCACCGCCCCGGTGGTGGTCGAGACCTCGCGGCCGGCGCTCTTCTCAATGAAGGGCCGGTAGTCGTCGAGCGATGGCGTCTTGAGCAGCGGGCCGGTCAACGGCCGGGTCGGCACGTAGCCGCCGAGGGCCTCCCGCCGCTCCCGCAGATATTTCATCTCGGGCGAGTCATCAGCCGGCTTGTAGAACGGCGCCTTGGCCACCTCATCGTCAGAAATTGGAATACCAAACCGCGAACGGAAGGCCCGCAGTTCCTCTTCGTTCAGTTTCTTCTGCTGATGGGTGACGTTCCGGCCCTCACCGACCTCGCCCAGGCCATAACCCTTGATCGTCTTGGCGATAACGACCGTCGGCCGGTTGGGCATGTCACGGTCGTTGACCGCCTTGTGATAGGCGGCAAACACCTTCTCCGGGTCGTGGCCGCCCCGGCGGAGCTTTTTCAGCTTCTCGTCGGAGAGATGGGCCACCATTTCGGCTAGTCTTGGGTCGGTGCCGAAGAAATGCTCGCGGATGTAGCTGCCGGGCATGACGACATATTTTTGGTACTGGCCGTCAACCACCTCGCCCATCCGCTGCACCAGCAGGCCGTGATCATCCTGGGCAAGCAGTGAATCCCACTCCTCACCCCAGATCACCTTGATCACATTCCAGCCAGCACCGCGGAAGACCCCTTCCAGCTCCTGGATGATCTTGCCGTTGCCGCGAACCGGCCCATCGAGCCGCTGCAGGTTGCAGTTGATGACGAACACCAGGTTGTCGAGGCCTTCCCGGGTGGCCAGTGAGATCGCCCCCAGGGTCTCTGGTTCGTCGCACTCGCCGTCACCGATGAAACACCAGACCCGCTGCTTGCTGGTGTCTTTGATGCCCCGATCCTGCAGGTATTTATTGAACCGGGCCTGATAGATCGCCATGATCGGGCCGAGCCCCATGGAGACCGTGGGGTACTCCCAGAAGCCGGGCATCAGCCACGGATGCGGGTAACTCGACAGTCCGCCCCCGTCGGCCAGTTCGCGGCGGAAGTTCTCGAGGTTCTTCTCGGTCAGGCGGCCCTCAACGAAGGCCCGAGCGTAGATGCCGGGCGAGGCATGCCCCTGGAAATAGACCTGATCGCCAGAATAGTCATCGCCCCGGCCGCGGATGAAGTGGTTGAGGGCGACCTCGTAGAGCGTGGCGGATGAGGCGAAGGTCGAGATGTGGCCGCCGATGCTCTTGTCTTCGCGATTGGCCCGGACGACCATCGCCATCGCGTTCCAGCGAATGATGCTCTTGATCCGCCGTTCCAGTTCCCGGTTGCCCGGGAACGGAGCCTGCCGGTCGGTCGGGATCGTGTTGATGTAGGGCGTGGTGACGACGAAGGGAATCTGCACACCCAGGCGATAGGCCTCCTGCTCGACCGCATGCAGCAGGTAGCTGGCCCGGTCAGCCCCGCGGCTTTCCAACACGTACCGGAGGGAATCGAGCCATTCTTGTGTTTCGGTCGGGTCGGCATCGACCGCGACCACGCCATCGGCCGGCTGCGGCTGACCGCTGGTCGAGCCGCTCGCCTGGCCAATCGACATCTGGGCCTGCGCCCCCGGGGGCAGCACCCCGTTGCCGGACGCCTCTTTTTCCGTGTCGACCGCCCCGACACCTGACACACCACCGCGGGACTGGTCCAACTCGGAACTGGCCATCGATTTCTCCAGGACGGACTCTGTTGACGTTGAGGATTATCCCGACACAGGCAGCGGCCGTAAAGCCTGTTCCCGCCAGCCGGCGAAAGAACGGGGGCGGCCGCTGACTGCCTCTGCCTACCGCGCTGCCGCCTCGGTTCGGGGACGATAGATCTCGGTCGCCACCCCAAAATAGTTCTCGGCAGAGAACGCGACGGTTTCACCGAGTGTGGGGTGGGGGTGAATGGTCTCGGAAAGATCGCGGGCCGAGCAGCCCATTTCGATCGCCAGGGCTCCCTCGGCGATCAGTTCTCCAGCCCCGGGGCCGACGATGCCGACCCCCAACACCTGGTCGCTTTCGGGGTCGATCAGGATTTTGGTCATGCCGTCGATTCGGCCGAGGGCATGCGCCCGGCCGCTGGCGGCCCAGGGGTAACGGCTGACTTCCACCTCGCGGCCGGCGGTAGCGGCCTCGTGTTCGGTCAGGCCGGCCCAGGCAATTTCGGGGTCGGTGAAGACCACCGCCGGAATGGCCCGCGGTTCAAACAGGGCCGGCTCACCATGCAACGCCTCGACCGCGACCTTGCCCTGGTGACTGGCCCGATGAGCCAGCATCGGCTCGCCGCAGACATCACCGATCGCCAGGATGCGGGGATCGGCCGTTCGCTGCTGGCCATCGACCCCGACGAACCCCTTGGCGTCAATGACGACATCGGTGTTTTCCAGGCCGATCCCGTCAGAGTTGGGCCGCCGACCCACAGCCACCAGCACCCGGGAGAAGGTCTGGCTGGTCGCCCCGTCCGGTCCCTCGAAAAAGACCTCGATGCCGTCCCCCCGGTCCTCCAGCCGAACCACCTTCGTCTGCAGCCGGATGGCCGCAAAGAGCTTGTCCAGCCGCTTGTGCAGCGGCTTGACCAGGTCACGGTCGGCGCCGGGCAGCAGGCCGTCGGTCAGTTCGACCACCGACACCTGCGAGCCGAGTTCGGCGTAGACGGTGCCCATTTCCAGGCCGATATAGCCGCCACCGATCACCAACAGCGACTCCGGAATGTCGGCCAGTTCCAGGGCGGTCGTCGAGTCCATCACCCGGGGGCTGCCGATGTCGAAGGCCGGGATCTTGGCTGGCCGGGAGCCACTCGCGAGGATGCAGTGGTCGAACGTCAGCGTTTCACTGCCGCCGTCGGCCAGGGCAATCGCGAGGCTCCCGGAGTCGGCAAAGCGGGCCTCGCCCTGCACGACCCGGACATTCCGCCGTTTGGCCAACTGGGCCAGCCCGCCGGTGAGGGCTCCGATCACTTTCTCCTTGCGGGCCCGCAGGGCATCGATCGCGATGGTCGGTTTGGAAAAGCTGATGCCCCAGTCCTCCATTTCGCGGGCCTCGGCCAGCACCCGGCCCACGTGCAGCAGCGCTTTGGACGGGATACAGCCCCGTAGCAGGCAGGTGCCGCCCAGCCGGGGGTCTTTCTCGACCAGGGTCACTTCCATGCCGAGGTCGGCGGCCAGAAAAGCTGCTGCATAGCCACCCGGTCCGCCACCGAGCACCACAAGCGGTGCGTGCATGAATGTCTCCTGTTGTTACCTGCGAATGAGTGGGGCCGCAGAGGCCGCCGGGCCTGCCTCCAGAACGTTGCGGTGGCCCGAACGCTCGCTGCTGTTGTAGTTTCGCAGCGACGTTCCTTCAAGAAATGCCCCGGAACTCTCGCTCCGTGCCTCCTTCGCTCGTCTCACCCGCTGGCAGGCTGCTGGCCGGTGTTCAGTCGGTCGCCTGTCTCGACCGCCGCAGTCTGGCGGTGTTCAGGATCGCCGCCGGCTGCCTGCTGATCGCCGACGCCGGCCTGCGGAGCCGCGATTTCTGGCTGTTCCTGAGCCCGCAGGGCGTCTTTCCGCTACCGGTGTTGCGGGAATATCTCGGCCCCGGTTGCTGGTCGCTGAGTTTTTTGTCCGGCGATCTTCGTTGGCAGGGGCTGGTGCTGGCCTTTGAGGCCGCTGCCGGGCTGCTGCTGGCGATCGGGCTGTTCACGCCCCTGGCCTGCCTGCTGGCCTGGGTGGCCTGGGTCAGCCTGCTGCGGCGGACGGCGCCGGCCCTGAACGCCGGCGACTACTGGCTGGCCTGTCTGCTGTTCTGGGGCATATTCCTGCCGCTGGGGGATCGCTGGTCGGCCGACGCCCGGCGGCGGCAACCGCCTGGCGACAGTGACGTCTGTTCGCCGGCCTCGTTGGCCTTTGTCCTCCAGGTGCTGGTGGTCTATCTGATTGCCGGCTGGTCAAAGCTCGGCGGAGCCTGGCTGGAAGGCACCGCCGTCGGCTTCGCCCTCTCGCCGCACGACCACGGCACCCCCTGGGGGGCCGGGCTGGGCAAGATCAGCTGGCTGATTCGACCGCTGACCTGGGGAACGGTCGCGCTGGAACTGCTGGGACCGCTGGCTTATTTGATCATTCAACACCGTCGCGTTCGCCGCGCGATCGGCATGGTGTTCATCCTGTTTCACCTCGGCATCTGGAGCACGATGACGGTCGGCCTGTTCGCACCGGTGGGCATCGCGGCCTGGCTGGCGCTGCTGCCGGCTGGGGCGGCTTCGCGGTCGCCCAGTTCAGACCGACCAGCCGGCACCAGCCGGTTATGGCCGCGGGTCGGAGCTTGGGCCGTTGCCTGCGGGGGCGTGGTCGCCGTGGCCGCCGCCGCCCAGGCCACGCTGCGGCCGCGGCAGCAGACCCCCACCTGGCTGGCCACGGCGGTCAACCTGCTCTGCCTCGACCAGTCGTGGGCCATGTTCGGGGATGTCGGCCCGGTGGAGCAGTGGGCGACCGGCCGAGCGGTGCTGGCCGACGGCCGGGTTGTCGATCTCCTGCGGCGGGGTCGTCCGTATGAGCCGGTTCGGCCGCAGGGTGGTTTCTGGTCGCTCCCCAACCACCGCTGGCACAAGCTGTTCTGGGAACTGCCCAAACCGCGGCAGGGGCCACTGCGGCCGGCGGTGGCCGCGGGCCTGGTGGCCGACTGGAACCGGCGGCATCCCCCAACGCAGGCTGTGAAGTCGCTGGAACTGACCTCGACCCGAGTCGTCCATCCCGGCCGCAGGCATCCGGCCGAGTTTCCGTTGCTCACACCGGAGGGAGTTGCCGTCGGCAACGCCCCCGACACGGTGCTGCGGCGATGGGTGCTGGCACGGTGGCGACCCGGTGACGGCAGCAGCCTCGACCGGTTTTTGGAAAACCGTTGACGCCGAACCAGCACGCCGGCTGTAAACTAGAGCGATTCCTTCAGCGAGAGTGGCGGAATTGGCAGACGCGCTGGATTTAGGTTCCAGTACCGCAAGGTGTGGGGGTTCGACTCCCCCCTCTCGCACTGTACGGCACGTCGCGTGACGCCGGTCCGCCAGCTTCCGCTGGCGGCTTCCAAACACTGGTACTCTGCTCGCTCCCCACGGCAGCCCCACTGGCAGCCGGGAGCGGAAGCGACCGGACACGCAGACCCCACGGTGCATCCGTCCGCCGGCTTCCGCTGGCGGGCTCCAGGGAGTGCTGTCAGCCCTGCATCATCCGGGCGCGGGCGAGGGCGTCCTCGGCCTCGGGGATTTTGCCGGCCTTCATGCAGGCCACGCTCAGGGCCGTGAAACTAAACGGCTCGGTGGGCTCGAGTTCGCAGACCCGGCGGGCGTGCGCTACCGCCTTCTCGTGCCGCTCCAGCCGAGTGCACCAAGCGGAAAGGGCCGAGTGGGCCAGGGCGAACTCGGGGTGTTCGGCAACCACCGCCTCGAGGGCGGCCACAGCTTCTTCTAATTTGCCTTCATCCTTGAGTTTTTCGGCGGCCGCATAAGCCTCATCTGGCGTTGGCATCGGCTGGCTGTTCCTCGTTCACGCGTGGATCGTTCATTTCCTCGACAGCCCGCATTGTAGCGTCCTGATCACGCAGGGCGGCGACCGGCAGGCTGGGCGTTCCCCGGGGTTGATGGCGGCCCGGCAAAACAGGCAGGCTCGGCCGGTTTTGGGGAACCTTCGGAAATGGCATTGAATCCAAGAGGCATCGATACCGATAAACCGCTGTCGGTGGCGGAAACTCATGCCATCGCACATTTTCTCGTTGCAGGCACCCTGTGAGCATTCATCCTCTGGCCTCGGTGAGCCCGGAAGCCGAACTCGGCGTTGGTGTGACCGTGGCGGCTTTCGCGACGATCGAAGGCGGCGTTCGGCTCGGTGACTACTGCTCGGTGGCGGGCGGGGCAGTGATTAAGTCGGGGACGCGGATCGGCTGCCACAATGAGATCTGCGAACACGTTGTGATCGGTGGTCGACCCCAGCATGTCGCTCAACCGGCCGACATCGGCACCCTGGTAATCGGCGACCACAACGTCTTTCGTGAGGGCGTTACCGTCCACCGAGCCCTCAAGCCAGACAGCCAGACGCTGGTCGGCAGCCACAACTATCTGATGGCTGGTAGCCATCTGGGCCACGACGCGTGCGTCGGCAACAGCTGCATACTCGCCAACAACGCCCTGCTCGGCGGACACGTCACCGTCGAGGATCGGGCATTCGTATCGGGCGCTGTCGCCGTTCACCAGTTCTGCCGGATCGGCCGCTTTGCCATGGTCGGCGGTCACGCCCGAGTGGTGCAAGACATCCCCCCGTTCATGCTGATCGACGGCCAGACCGGCAGCGTCGTCGGCCTCAACACGGTCGGCCTGCGACGGGCCGGTTACTCGAACGATGAGATTGCCACTCTCAAAGCGGCCTACCGTGTGATCTATCGCCGGGGCCTGCCCTGGGCTGAGGTGCTGGAAACGCTGCGGACTGAGTTTCCAGCGGGCCTGGCCGCCCATCTGCATACCTTTCTGGCCGAGGGCCGGCGTGGATTCGTCCAGGAACGACGGGGCCCGCCGACGCCCGCGGCGACGCTGCGGCTGCGGGTTGCCGAAGACGACAAACGCCGGCTGCGGGCCAAGGCCGGCTAGGGCCAAAGCCGTTCCACCGCGAATGGGCATTTCAACAGGGGGCTGCCCCAGGCCACAATGGGATCGCTTGAAATCTCCGCCGGAGACCGCGGTCCGTGCAGCTGCTCACCTTCACCATTGACGATCGCCGTTACGGCATCGACACCCGCAGGGTTGTTGAAGTGCTGCCGCTGGTCATTCCCCGTCCGCTGCCCCGGCAGCCGGCGGAGGTGCTGGGGCTGATCCGCTACCGGGGCCGATTCCTGCCATCGATCGACCTCGGGCAGGTGATTGCCGGCAGGCGGTGCCGGGATCGGCTGGGAACCAGAACGATTGTGGTCCGGCTTGAACACGAGCAGCCCGCGGCCCCGGCGCCGCTGCAACTCGCCTTGGTAGCCGAGGACGTGATTGGCATCACGTCGGCGGCAGCCCCCCCAGCACTCCCGCTGATGGTAGATGGCCCGTTTGGCCCGATGGTCGAACTGGCAGGTGAGACAGGCAGCGGCCAGCCGGCGCAGTTGCTCGCGATCGACACGATCCTGCCGGCACCCCAGCTGGCGACACTTCTGGGCCTCGCGGGAGCGTCAGCCAGCCCGCCTCCAGCCACCGACTCGGATGCTGTCACACCATCACCATGACAGGCTCCGGAAAGCCTCCACCCGACGACTTGCCTGCGGCTGCTGATTGGGCGGCAGTACCAGCTCCACTGCTGACCGCCGTTGGCGAGCAGCTCCAGGCAACCATCGGACTGGACATCGAGCGGGTGGGGAAGGAGGCGGTCGCCCGGGCGATCCGCGCCGCCTGGCCCGCGGCCGCCGCGTCAGACCCCAGCGGCGTCGCCAGTCGGCTGACCACCGGAACCGAGGCCTGGCAACGGCTGATCGAGGCGGTCGTCGTCTCCGAAAGCTGGTTTCTCCGTGAGCCCCGGATTTTTTCTCACGCCACTGCCGTCGTCGAACGCATCCTGCGGCAGCAGCCGCGAGCCACCATCCTGTCAGCCCCCTGCGCAGCGGGCGAAGAGGCCTACTCACTGTCCCTTGCCTTGCTGCAAGCCGGTGTCGCTGCCGACCGGTTCCGCATCGTCGCCACCGATATCAGTGCCCGGGCGATCGCGGCAGCCCGCCGGGGCTGCTACACCGACAATGCCTTTCGTGCCAGCGATACCAGCCTCCGGAGCCGATGGTTCACGCCGACGCCGACAGGCTGGGAAGTCACGGCAGCGGTTCGTCAGCCAGTGGTGTTCATCGAGGCCAACCTGCTCGATCCCCGAGACCGGCTGCGGCTGCTGGACACGGCTGGTGGACCCTTCGACCTGATCTGCTGCCGAAATCTCCTGATCTATCTGACACCGATGGCCCGCCAGACGGTGGAGGCTGGTCTGCAGCAGTTGCTGGCGGCCGAGGGAGAAGTGATCGTCGGGGCGGCAGAGGCGACGATCCTCCCGGTGGCCTGCTGGCAGCCGACCGGCCCCCTCGCCTTCGGCCGGCGGCCCCGGCAGCCGTCTGCCACCACAGCGGCGGCGTCAGCCAGCCGGGCCTCCGGCCGCCGCCGACCGCCCGGTCAGCTGCAGCCAACCGGCTCGAAACCCAAGCAACCTACGGTGTCACCGCGACCAGCGCCGGCCGCCGGGCCACGATCGCCCACCCCCACGCCAGCCCCACCCGATCCGCTTCTCGAGGCCGAGGCCCTCGCCAATTCCGGCGATATTACCGCCGCCATCAGCCGGTGCCAGCAGGCACTCGAGGCCGATGCCGCCCAGCCTGCGGTGCTGTTCCTGGCCGCCATGCTCCAGCAGTCACAGGGAGCCGCGCTGGCGGCGGAGCGGCTGCTGGAAAAGGTTGTCTACCTGGAACCAAATCACGAGGGGGCCCTGTTGGCACTCGCGCTGGCGGCCGGGCGTCGAGGTGACACCGCCGCTGAGCGGAGGTATCGTCGAAGAGCCGCCGCCGCCGCTGAGCCCGCCCCATGACCACACCATCCGACGCTGCCGCCGCCGGGTCGCCCGCTGGCCCCTTTCCATCAGCGGCCAGCGATCGGCCGGCCGACTGCTGGCGGGAGATCGGCGTGGGGGGCGATCGCAGTTGTCCCGAGTTGGCCACCTTCATTCACTGCCGCAATTGCCCGGTGATGGCTGACGCCGCGGCGGTGTTTTTCGATCGCCCGCCACCCCGCGGCTATCTCGATGAGTGGCGGGAAGTGCTCGAGACACCCCTCGACGAGGCCGACTCTGACAGCCTGAGCCTGCTGGTCTTTCGCTTGGCTGACGAATGGTTCGCCCTGACTGCCGAGGCACTTGCCGAGGTCACCCCCCTGCGAACCGTGCACAAGATTCCGCATCGGAGCAACCAGGTGCTTGCCGGCATGGTCAACGTGCGGGGCCAACTGCTGCTCTGCGGGTCGCTGCACGGCCTGTTGGGCCTGCGGCAGTCGGCCCCGGCTGTGCCCCTGCCGCGATCAGCTCTCGGGAGGAGTGGGCAGCCCGAGGCATCCGACCGTGAGCCGCTGCGAACACCGGCCCGGTTGCTGGTGGCAGTGCACACCGAGGGTCGAACCAGCCGGCGCTGGGCGTTCGCGGTCGATGAGGTTGCCGGTGTGCAGCGAATCGCGACGGCCGATCTCCGCGAAGTCCCCTCGACCGTGGGCAAGCCGGGGCAGCGGTTTTCCGCCGCCCTCTTTTCCTGGCAGTCGCGGCGGGTCAGTCTGCTCGATACCGAGCGGCTGTTTACCGGCATTCATGAACAGGTTCCGCAGTGAGCCTGTTTCCCTCTTCAAGGCAGCGAGCGATTTTGTGACCGACGACCTCAGCGGCTTCTCGATGCTTGAGCTGTTCCGGCTGGAGGCCGAGAGCCAGACCGAGATGCTGTCGGCCGGCATCCTCTCGATCGAACAGCAGGAGTGCTCACCCCGGACGATCGAGTCGCTGATGCGGGCGGCCCACTCGCTGAAGGGCGCCGCCCGCATCGTCAACCTCGACCCGGCAGTGCGGGTGGCCCACGCCCTTGAGGATGTCTTCATCGCCGCCGGGGAGGGCCGGATTGCCGTCACCGCCAGCGACACCGATCTGCTGCTGGCCAGTGTCGACTTTCTGTCCGGGATTGCCGTGGCCGAGGATGCGGGCGGGGGCGACTGGTCGGGCCGCGCCGACACGCTTGCCGCCGACCTCGGCAGGCTGCTGGCGGGTGAGGCCGGCAGGGAGACGCCGGCGGCAGCGAGGGAGGCTCCGCCCCCGCCACCGGCTGAAACTGTCCCGGCGGCACCAACCGTGGAGGAATCCACCCCCGCTTCGCCAGCAGTCGCGGACGAGCATTCGCAAACGACCAGCCAGCCGTCGGCCGTCACGCCGCCCGCAGTTCAGCCGGCTGCCAGTGTCGCTCAACCCCCGGCGGAAGATTCCGCCGCCACCGCGGCCCCAGCCGCCGAACCGGAAGCCCCGCCGGCCCGGACCGCGAGTGCCAGCGAAGCGGACGATGAAGAGCGGGTGGTGCGGGTGTCGGCCGGCAGCCTCAGCCGGCTGGTCGGTCTGGCGGGAGAGTCACTCGTGGAGGCCCGGCAGCTGCGGCCGTTCGTCGATTCACTGCTGCTGCTGCGGAGCCTGCAGACTGAGCTTTGTGATGCTGTCACGGCGGTCGAGAACGACCTGCGATCGACGAACACAGCCGGCCCAGCTGCCCACCGGATCGGTGTCGAGACCCTGCGGCAACAGGCGGGGCACGGGCTTGAGCGGCTGTCCCAACTGATCGAATCGTTCGAGGCCTTCGCCCGCCGCAATGAGGATCTCTCGGAACGGCTTCACCGCGAGGTGATCTTCAGCCGGATGCGGCCGCTGGCCGACGGCATCCACGGCTTTCCGCGGCTGGTCCGCGACCTGGCGAGGCAACTCGGCAAGCAGGTGCGGCTGGAGATTCGGGGGGATCAGACCGGGGTCGATCGCGACATTCTCGACAAGCTCGAGGCACCGCTGTCGCACCTGATTCGCAATGCGGTCGACCACGGCATGGAATCACCCGACGAGCGAACCGCGGCCGGCAAACCGGCGACCGGCACCATCGTGCTGGAGGCGGGCCACCGGGCAGGCAGCCTCACCATCGTCATCAGTGATGATGGCCGTGGCATCGATGACAAATCACTCCGCCAGCGGATTGTCGATCGGCAGCTCGTGACAGAAGCCGTGGCCGGCAGACTCTCCGAGGCCGAGCTGCTTGAATTTCTGTTTCTGCCGGGCTTTTCCACCCGCAATGCGGTCAGCGAAATCTCGGGCCGCGGCGTCGGCCTCGACGTCGTCCAGACGATGGTCAAGGCAGTCGGCGGCAGCGTCCGGGTGACCAGCAAGCCTGGCCACCAGACCAGCTTCACCCTGCAGCTGCCGATCACGATGTCGGTGATCCGGGCCCTGCTGGTCGATATCGGGGGCGAGCCCTATGCCTTTCCGCTGCCGCGGATCGACCAGATCCTGACCACGCCCCGCGACGAGCTGGCCACGATCGAGGGCCGCGACTATGTCGACCATGACGGCGAGGCCATCGGTCTGGTCCATGCCACCGACGTGCTGGGGGTTCCCCAGGCTCCCCAGCAGCCCAGCCTGCTGCCGGTGGTGGTGGTGAGCGACCGCGGCCAGCGGTTCGGCATGGTCGTCGATGCCTTTCTGGGGGAACGGGACCTCGAGGTGCGGCCGCTCGACCCGCGGCTCGGCAAGGTGCCTGATATCAGTAGCGCGTCGGTGTTGGAAAATGGCGACCCGGTGCTGATCATCGATGTCGAGGATCTGGTCCGGTCGATCGACAGCCTGCTGACCGGCCGCGGTCTTTCGCCAATCGACGCGGCCCGCGAAGAGCTGGCCAGCAGCCGGGTCAAGCGGGTGCTGGTGGTGGACGACTCGATCACGGTGCGAGAACTGGAGCGACAACTGCTGCAGTCACGCGGCTACCAGGTCGATGTCGCGGTCGATGGCATGGATGGCTGGAACGCCTTCCGCAGCGGCCCCTACGATCTGGTTGTCAGTGACATCGACATGCCACGCATGGACGGCATCGGCCTGGTGACGCTGATCAAGACCGATGCCCAGCGGAGTCATGTGCCGGTGGTGATCGTCTCGTACAAGGACCGCGAGGAGGACCGGCTCCGGGGCCTCGAGGCGGGCGCCACCCGCTATCTCACCAAGAGCAGCTTTCACGATGAGACTTTTCTCGACACGATCGTCGAACTCATCGGGGAGCCGACCGACTGAAGCCGGCAGCCGCCTCGATCGTCGCCATCAGGTCGAGCACCGTCCGCTCGGCAGCCGGTCCCGGCTCGAGACCAATCAGTTGCAGCCCGACGGGTAGGCCGACACTGCCACGGTCGGTGGCGGCGGCGGCCCGCTCAACCCGGTCGAGGCTCCAGCCCCGACAGCGCTGTTCAGTCGCCGCCACCCGGGTCACCGGCACCACCCCGGCCGGCAGATCGAGAAGATTGGCCAGCAGGCAGGGCGAAGCGGCCGCCATCAGGCGGGCTGCCGTCCCGTGCCGCAGCGCCGGCACCGCCGTGACCGGACAGAGCACCGCGTCAAACCGCTGCCGCAGCCGGCCCAGCGCGTCGAAGATCGCAGCCCGCCGCTCGAGCAGGCGATCCCAGCCTGCCGCATCCCGCGGACCGGTAGCCCGCAGGGCAGCCGCCTCGACCCGACCGCCGAGCAGCTGCACCACCGTCGCCAGGGGCGGCCGGACGGTCTGAGGCAGCCCGGCGATCCGCAGCAGCCCGGCGATCTCTGGCAGGGGTGCATCGCCGGCGAAGAGCCGCCGGATATCGCTGCCGCCGTCGGCAGAGAGCAGGCCGAACATCAGCCAGGCTGCCTCGATGGCGAGACCGTCTTCGATGTATTCCACCTGGTGACCGGCGCTGGAAAGCATCTCGGCTGCCTCAGCCAGGCCACGCCGCACGGCTGCCGAGGGTGAAACCGGCCCAGCCGTCGCCCAAACGGCAATCCGCCGATGGGCAGCTGGCGGTGCTGCCCGCGGCGGCACAACCCCGAAGGCCTCCGCTGCCAGCACCAGGTCGGCGACCCGGCCAGCAAGAAAACCGGCCCGCGACTGAATCAGATCAAAGCTCGGCAGCGTATCGAAGCTGCCGCCGTTACCCAGCCGGGATGATGCAGGCAGCAGGGCCGCAATGCCACAGGCATGGGCCGGCTGGCGGACGCTGCCGGCAAGGTCATTGCCGATGGCCAGCGGCACCACCCCAGCTGCGACGAGGGCCGCGTCGCCACCGCTGGACCCCCCGGGGCTGCGTTCCGGATTCTCGGGATGGTTGGTTCTGCCCCAGACCGGATTGACGGTCTCATGCAGGTACATCGCCTGCGGCACGTTCGCCTTGCCAACGACGATACCCCCGAGGGCTCGCAGCCGGCTGACGATTGCAGCATCGGCCTGATCGAACTGGTCACGACGGGCGGGAATACCCAGCGTGGTTCGCAGGCCCCGCACCCCAAAGCATTCTTTGATGCTCACCGGCAGGCCGGCCAACGGCAACTGCCGATCGACCGACTCAGCGGCGACGGCCGCTTCAGTATGGTCGGGCTGGATCAGGGCGTTGAGCCGCTGATGCGTCGCCGCAAACCGCCGCACATGCTCGGCCAAGACCGCCTGCGGCTCAATGTCACCAGCCTGCACCGCGGCGGCAACGTCAGTCGCGGCTTCCAACGGTATCACCGGCAGCGACCACTCCCTCCTGATCGGGTGCCGATGTCCGATCGGCAACCCCGCGAAAGGCCGGCGGTAGCAGGAAGGCGAGCCGTTCCGGCAGACGGGTCGAGACGCCGAAGGGGTCCCGGCCAAGCCCCCACATCAGGATCAACAACGCCGCCGCCACAGCCAGCAACGATCCACCGACAAGCCCGAAGAAGCCGCGGAGCCCCTGGGGGACCGCTCCGTAGCCGACCGCTGACGCCCCCGCCTCGTCATCCAGTTCATCGAGGTGTCCACCGGCTGCATCGATCAGCGACTCATCGGCCTCCGCCCTGAAGCTGTCCTCCAGGACATTGTCCGCGTCGTCCTCGGCAGGAACCTCGTCGGGCACCGGCTGACCTGTTGTCGCCCCAGTGACTTCCAAGGCTTCAAACACCTCTTTTACAAAGGAATCATCCGCGGCCGATTCCGGGGGCTGATTGTCAGCTGAGCGGTCGGGGTTCATGACTTCATCCACGGACCAGCAGGCGAATGGCTGCCCTCAATGGCACCGTCCAATTATAGCTGACCAAACGGGCCGGGTTCATCCCCTCAGGGCCGAAATGGTCGGTCGGGCAGCCCGTGAACCGCCCCGTAGCGATCATGCAGGCTTTCCACGAGAAACCGTTCGCTGACCGGCTCGCCCGAGACCTGCTCCACCAGGTCGCCAGCAGTGAGGCAGCGGCCCTGGGCATGCACCCGCTGCCGCAGCCAGCCGAGCAATGGCTGGAACTCACCCGCGGCGATCTGCTGGTCAAGGGGGCCGAGGGCCCGGTCAGCGGCGGCCATCAACTGGGCCGAAAAGATGTTGCCGAGGGCGTAGGTTGGAAAATAGCCGATGAGTCCTGCCGGCCAGTGGATGTCCTGCAGCACCCCTTCGGCTGCCGAGGTGGGCCGCATGCCGAAGTCGGCCTCAAAGCGGTCATCCCAGGCACCAGGCAGGTCGGCGACCGCCAGATCACCGGCAATCACCGCCCGCTCCAGGTCGAACCGCAGCATCACGTGCAGGTTGTAAGTGACCTCGTCGGCCTCGACCCGAATGAAACTCGGCTGTACCGTCCGCACAGCTGCCGCCAGGTCGGCCGGCGTAGCCCCGGAAAGTGTGTCGGGGAAGGCATCTCGCGCCAGCGGAAAGCACCAGTGCCAAAATTCAGCCGACCGCCCGACCAGATTCTCCCACAGCCGCGACTGCGACTCGTGAATACCGAGCGAGGCCGCCTCGCCGGGCGGCAGCCCGAACCAGCCGACCGGCAGCCCCTGCTCATACAGTCCATGGCCCGCCTCATGCAGCACGCTGTAAAACGCCGTCGGCAAAAACCGCTCATCCCAGCGGGTGGTCAGTCGGCAGTCATGCGGTCCCAGCGTCGAGCAGAACGGATGCACCGTGGTATCGATCCGGCCCCGCTCAAAGTCGAAGCCGATCCGCTCGGCTACCAGATGCACGAACTGCCGCTGGGCCGCCAGAGGAAAATGTCCCCGCAGCACGGTGTCACTCGGTTTGACGGCCGCCTCCGAGCAGGCCTGCACGAGCGGCACGATCGCAGCCCGTAGCTGGTCGAACTGCCGCTGCACCGCCGGCCACCGTCCACCCGGCTCATAGTCGTCCATGAGACCGTCGTAGGGATCGAGTTCCGGCCGCTGGCAGGTCGCCTGCTCGCGCTTGAGGGCGAACATCTGCGTGAGTTGTGGCTCAAGCAGCTTCCAGTCCGATGCCGCCAGGGCCCGGGTCCAGGCCTGCTGGGCCTCGATGGCCGTCCGAGCAAGGGCCGCGACCAGCCGGCCGGGCAGTCGCGACTGTTTCACGAAGTCCTCGTGCAGCAGCCGGATTGTCGCCCGCACCGGAGCCGAGCCGGCGGTGGCCAGGTCACTCTCGACCAGCCGTGCGAGCCGCTCACCCTGGGCCGGATCGATCCGCCGAGCGTGGACAACCGCAGCCATGGCCTCGGCCTGATCGGCCCGAAAGCCGCCCGCCCGCGGCGGCAGCATCGTCTGTTCGTCCCAATGCACCAGTGATTCGACCGTGGCCAGCACGGCCACCTCACGGGCATGGGTGCAGGCGGCGACGAAATCGGCTGCCGCCGGACTGCCAGCGACGGCGGCCGACCAATCAGTTTTGCTCATGTTGGTTCTAGCAGTGAGAAGTGGGCACGGTTTCTCGTGGCGGTGCCGCCGTGCCCGCGGAATGCTGCCGGCGGTCTGCCGCTGCCTGCTCCGGCACGGGCTTCAGGGTATGCTGCGGCGGTACACCGCGACAATGACCCTGCAAGGACCGCCAAACTGCCGCCCCCGATGCTCGATGCACTTGTGATTGCCGCCCATCCCGACGACGCCGAACTGGGTATGGGCGGAACAATTGTGCGGCTGCTCGAGGAAAGCCTGCGAGTCGGTATTCTTGATCTCACCGATGGCGAGCCGACCCCGCTGGGCTCGCCCGAGATTCGCGCTGCTGAGACCGCCGCGGCCACCGCAGTGCTTGGGGTCACCTGGCGGGAAAACCTGGGGCTGCCCAATCGCCGCCTGCGGGCCACCCTCGCCGCCCGGGCGGCGGTCGCCGCGGTCATCCGCCGCACCCGGCCCCGCTGGCTGTTCACCCATTACTGGGTCGATGCCCATCCTGATCACCTTGCCGCCTGCCGGCTGGTGGAGGCGGCGCGATTCTGGGCCAAGCTGACCAAGACCGACCTGCCCGGCGAGCCCTGGCATCCCGAGCGGATCTATCACTTCTGGAGTGTTCACCTGAAGACGATCCCCCGGCCGGCCTTCGTGGTTGATACCTCGGCAACCGCCGGGCGGAAGCGGGAGGCGGTGTTCTGCTACGCCAGCCAGTTCCCTGACTCGGCCCCTCGGCCGACCGTGCCAGAGCGAGTGGGGGCAGCCGACGCCTGGTGGGGCAGCATCATCGGTACAACCGCGGGAGAACCCTTTGCCTGTCGTGAACCGATCGGGCTTACCGGGTTTGGAAACCTGCGTTGAGTTTCCTGACAGGAACGTTCCGGCCAGCAGGCCGAACTGAGGTGGCGAGCGGGAACCACTCCCGTCGATAGCACCAGCGGTGGGTTGGAATCAGCTCATGCCCTGATGGCGAAGTGTGGCGGGGGCCAGACTGGCTTTTTGCCATGGTGGGCTGAAGCAGCCCTTCGCAAACGGTCGGCGCCGCTGGAAGGAAACAGACTCATGGCCTCTCGAGATATTAATGTCGTCGCACTGGTCAAGGGTGGCGAGCGGTATGTCTTTCTCTACGACGACGACAGCCGGGCCGAAACGCTCAAGACCCTCGGCCGCTATGCCGCCAACCCCGAACTGAGTTTTTCCTGGTACGACGCCTCGGTGCTGGGCCAAAAGATCAGGCAGAGCACCCCTCGCTCGCCCCGCGAAGGGATTGCCACCCGGGCCAATCGCCGCAGCTAGCGATCCCTGGAGCGAGCCGGCCATGGCCTTTTTCCCGGTCACGCAGAATCATCTGGTCCCAGGCTGCTCGCGACCGAGAACACGAGCGATTCATGGTCAACCATGCCGTCCAGGACGACTTCCATGAACCCCTCAGCCGCTTTCTTCGCTATCTCGCGGCTGAGCGGGGTGGTTCAGCCCACACGGTCAAGGGCTATCGGGAGGATCTCCTCCAACTGATCGATTATCTGCAGGAGGCTGGCTGCCGGCGGCCTGCCGACGTCACCACCACGCTGCTCCGGCGGTACGCTGCCGGCCTCCATGCCGCCGGGTATGCCGCCACCACGATCGCCCGCAAGCTGGCCAGCATCCGTGGTTTCTATCGGTTCGGGCATCGTGAGGGCTGGGTTGCAAGCAACCCGGCCGCCCCACTTCGCAGCCCCAAGCGGGGGCGGCGGCTGCCAAAGTTTCTCACCACCGACGAGATCGGCCGGCTGCTCGACGCCCCGCCTGCCGACACCGATGCCGGCCTGCGGGACCGGGCCATCCTCGAGCTTTTCTACTCGGCCGGGCTGCGGGTGGCTGAGCTGGCGGCTGCGAGTGACCCCGACCTGGATCTCGACGCCGGCACCATTCGCGTTCGCGGCAAGGGTCGCCGCGAGCGGCTCGGCATTGTCGGCTCCCACGCCCGCAGGGCCTTGAGCGGGTGGCTGCGAGTCCGCCGCCGATTCGCCCAGCCCCGGCGGCCCGATCCAACCCAGCCGCTGTTCGTCAATCGCTTTGGCGGCCGGCTTTCCGTCCGCAGCATCGGCCGGCTGTTGGAAAAACATCTGGCGGCGGCCGGCCTCGGTGGCCGGGCCAGCCCCCACACGCTGCGGCACAGCTTTGCGACCCACCTTCTGGATGCCGGTGCCGACATCCGCAGCGTGCAAGAATTACTGGGGCATAAGAGTCTGGTGACGACCCAGATCTACACTCACGTCACCACCAGCCGGCTGCTCGACGCCTTCGAAAAGGCGCATCCACGGGCTCGCTAGAGGTCTGTGAATCCTCCGCGACCTGCTTACACCACGCCGCGGCGGACCGCCCAGACGGCGGCCTGGGTACGGTCGCTGACGGCGAGTTTGCGGAGGATGTTCTGCACGTGTTCCTTGACCGTCTCAACACTGATCGTCAGCGACTGGGCGATCTCCTTGTTGGAAAGCCCCAAGGCCATGTGCCGCAGCACCTGCATCTCGCGTTGGGTCAGGGGGATGTCGGGGTCGGGGGTGGCGACCCGATTCGCCATGGTCGTGGCAACACGCCGCAATTCTCCTGCCCGCATCGGCAGTTGGCCCGAGGCCGCGCCGGTGATCGACTCGAGCAACTCGCCCCGGGAGCACCCTTTCAGCATGTAGTCATGAGCCCCGCCAGCCACCGCCCGGGCAACATATGTCGGGTTGTCGAAGGTTGAGAGCATCACACAGCGGACATGCGGCATGTCGACACGAATTTTCTCCAATGCCGACAGCCCATCCATGCCGGGATGCATCCGAATGTCGAGCAGCACAACATCGGGCTTGTGCTTGCGGGTGAGCTTGACCGCCTCCTCGCCGGTGGTCGCCTCGCCCACAATTTTCACATCAGTGCCCTCGAGCAGTGTCGCCAGCCCCTTCCGCACCACTTCGTGGTCGTCGGCAATCACCACCCGAACAGCCTCGCCTGCCTTTGCCATCAATCCCGATGCTCCTTGAAGATTTCTACCGGCGCCGCGTCTGCAGCCGCCTCACCCTGTTCAGCAGGACGCCCTGCCATCACGAAGAATGAGTTTCTTATGAAATATCCTACGCAGTGCACAGCCTGCCGAGACGCACCCTTCGAGTCACCGGCGGGAACACCGGTTCTTTTCGGGGGGCGAAACCCGACAGCCTGAGGCCTTGAGTATACGCAGATTCCAAAATTTTGAACCACTAGAGCCGGACAGAATCGGTCGCGACAGTTGGCAGCCAATCGGGTGACCGCTGGGGGCGGGCCGCCGATCAGGGGCTCCACCCCTCTCGCATGAGCTCCAGCAGGGGAGCCGCCCCCTGCTCCAGCAGGCTGTCGGCGACCTGACGGCCCAGGGCCTCTGCGTCGGTCAGCGACTCGACGCTGCTGGCAGCGGCAGCAGTGACCGAGGCAACGCCGTCATGCCGCTCGGCGAGCACCCGCCCACCCAGATGAAGCTGGCCATCCGACTCGAACCGCCCCCAACTGCCGATCGGGGCCAGGCAGCCGCCGGCCAGACTGGCCAACAGGGCCCGCTCCGCCATCGCCGCCAGATGGGTGGCGGCATCATCGAGTGGCATGACCACCCGCTCCAGCCGCCGATCGTCCTGACGAATCTGGATCACGAGGGCTCCCTGCGCAACAGCCGGCCAGAAGTCGGGTGGCTGCAGTACCTCGCTGATCCGGTCAGCATGGCCCAGCCGCTCGAGGCCGGCGGCGGCCAACACCACCGCATCGAGACTGCCGTCCTCCAGCCGTCGCAGCCGGGAATCGACGTTGCCACGTAGCCCCTCGATTTGCAGGTCGGGCCTGACCGCCCGCAGTTGCACCCGGCGACGAACGCTGGCAGTTCCAACAACCGCGGCCGGCGGCAGCTCGTGGAGACCGACCCCTTCGCGACTGACCAGCACATCGAACGGTGTTGCCCGCCGGGGGACGCAGGCCAGAGCCAAACCGTCCGTGGTGGCCGTGGGCAGGTCCTTCAGGCTGTGGACCGCTGCGTCGATCTCGCCGGCCAGCAGGCTGCGTTCAAGTTCTCGGACAAAGACGCCATCGTCGCCGATCCGGGCAATCGGAAGATCCTGCCGGTCGTCTCCTTTCGTCGAGATGATCACCTCCTCGACGACGTGCCCCCGGCTCCGCAGTTGCTCGATCAGCTGCCCGGTCTGCGCACGGGCCAATTGGCTTCCCCGGGTTCCGATCCGGATCGAGGCCGAGCTGGTCGACGATGGTCCGGAGGGGTGGTTGGATGGGTCCATTACAGGCCTGTGGCTGAGGCTGCGGCGAGGCGGCCAGTCGGTGTCACGGTGAGTCGGCGGAAGCCTCGGCCCGCGCCGCAACAGCAGCGTAGACAACCGGTACGCCGGCCTCCAGCAGCAGCCCTGTCGCCGCGGCCAGAGTCGCGCCGGTGGTGGCGACGTCATCGACAAGCAGGACGACGTTGCCGCCGACCCGGCGGTCGCGGAGCCGAAAGCTCGCCGCCACATTGCCCGGCCGGGATGCGGCGGGCAGGCTGCGTTGCAAGGGCGTCACCGCCGACCGGGCCAGGGCGTGCCGCAGCGGCACGCCAAGCTGGCGGGCCAGTTGGCGGGCCATTGCTGCCGCGGCGTTTGTTCCTCTTTTCCACCGCCGCCGCCAGTGCATCGGAATCGGCACCACGGCGGCAATTCCCCACGACCGGATCGCCGGTCGCTGGGCCAGCAGCAGCAGCGCAAGCAGTTCGGCCAAATCTTCGCCGGTCGGATGCTTGGCGTGGAGCACCGCTTCACGAAGCAGGCCATCATAGCGGCCAAGCACCGCGAACTCCTGCCAGAGCGGCTGCCCCGCCCCCAGCCTGGCCACCAGCTGGCGGCACCCGCTGCAGCCATTTCCGCCTGCCCCGGGCAGCCCACAGCGGCTGCACCGCCGGCTGTGATCACAGAGCTCCAGCCGGCAGCCGCCGCAGAGCCGGTCGGCCGTCAACGCTGCCGGCTTGCTGCCGGTGGAGTCGGGCAGTGGCTGGCTGCAGATGCGACAGGCTGCGGGAAAGACCAGTTGCTCGGCTCCGGCCAGCAGGCTGGTCGCCCAGCCCCTGCAGGCCTTCCAGATTTCCTTGGTGGCGGAGGTTGAGAGCGGCATGCCGTGGCGAATGAGTGACGATCTTCAGAACCGGTGGAAAGGAATTGACGCCGCTTGACAGCCTACCTATCTTCCGTCCCCCACCGCACCCCTCACTGGCCAGCGTGTCTCCATGCTGATCGACCGCTATCTGTTCCGTGGCCAATTACAGGCGTTTTGCATCGTCTTTCTGAGTCTCGCCGGGCTCACCTTCGTGATCGATGCCTTCACGAATCTGGAAGAGTTCGTGACCCACGCCGAAGAGACCGGCGGACTGGCACAGGTGCTGGGCCGCTACTACGGCTACCGGCTGATCTCTTTTTTCGACGCCACCAGCCCGATCATCTCGCTGGCCAGCGGCATGTTCGCCCTGTCGTGGCTCGAGCGGCACAACGAGCTGACCGCACTGCTCGCCGCCGGCATCACCCGGTGGCGGATCGCCCGGCCCGCCATCCTATTCACGGCGGCCGTCAGCCTCCTTGCCGTCGCCAATCGCGAATTCGTCCTGCCGGCAATTCGGACCACGATCTCTCGGAATGCCCAGGACCTGAGCGGAAAAACCGAAAAACCGTTCGAGGCCCGCTATGACCATGAGACTGAAATCCTGTTCCGAGGCCGAACCTATCAGGAGGCGACCCGCCGGATTGAATCACCGAGCCTGCTGATGCCGCCGCTGTTGGCCGACTACGGGCCGCAGATTGACGCCGTCGAAGCGCTCTGGCGGCCGGCCTCCAGCGACCACCCCACCGGCTACCTGCTGCGGGGTGTCCAGAATCCTCCCGATATCGACAGCCTGCCACCACTCACACTCGATGGCGATCGGGTGACCGAGACAGCCGCCTCGGCCGGTTGGCTGAAGCCCGGACAGTGTTTCGTGGCCAGCGATGTCACCTTTGAGCAGATGATCGGTTCGTCCAACTGGAGCCAGTACTCCGCCACCCCAGAGTTGATCAGGGCAATCGCCAACCCCAGTCTCGGCGTCGGCGCCGAAGTGCCGCTGCGGGTTCACGCCCGCTTCGTGGCGCCGTTTCTCGACATGGCGTTGGCCCTGCTCGGCATTCCGCTGGTGGTCGGGCCGAGCCGGCGGGGCGTGTTCGTCGCCGTCGGGTTGTGCGTGCTGATGACGGTGGTCTTTTTCCTGACGACGCTCGGCTTTCACGCCCTGGCGACGGGCTATCTCCTGAGCCCGTCACTGGCCGCCTGGGGGCCCCTCCTACTCCTGGCACCCCTCGCCGCCTGGCGAGCCCAGCCGATGTGGGAATGAATTGCCGCCGTCAGCGGCCGGAAAAACCCCGTTAACCCCGCCAGCCCCGCGGCCGGCAGAGTTTTCCCCATCCCGCCGCTTTCGCCAAGCCTTTTTTCTCGACCCGTACCACCCCTTCTGCCGATGGTAACGAGGTAGGAGGAGGCGAGAACCTGCTCCCCCGGCGACGCGAAGTGGTCGAAGCCGGGCTGATGACCGGCAAAGGAGTGCCAGACCGATGCGGATCAACACCACGCGATTCGGACGGATCGATGTCGATGCGGCCGACCTGCTGACTTTTCCCAGCGGCCTTCCCGGCCTGGAGCACTGCCGCGAGTGGGCCCTGCTCGCCGACGCAGACAACGACGCCCTCGGCTGGCTGCAGAGCACCGCTCGCGGGGATGTGGCAATCGCGGTTGTCAGCCCCCGCCGGTTTGTCCCGCACTATCAGGTTCGCATCCCACGGAGCGAACTGACCCCGCTGCGGCTGCACGACATCCGGCAGGCCCAGCTGGTGGTCATCGTCGGGAAAAACGCGACAGGCCTTACCCTCAATCTCAAAGCGCCAATCGTCATCAACCTCGAAGAACGCACAGGCCGTCAGGTCGTCGCCAGCGGCGACCTCCCGATGGCACATCAACTCGATCCAAATCCGACCGCGCTGAAAAAGAGCGCATAATTCGACGACAGCCGACATGGTTGATCGTCGGCCTTGCCAAGACATCAGGAAGGACCCAGCGATGCTCGTACTCTCCAGACAACGTGATGAAAGCATCATGATCGGCGACTCCATCGTCGTGACGATCGTGGACATTCGAGGAGACAAGGTACGGCTGGGCATCAATGCCCCGGCAGAGATCCCGGTGCACCGCCAAGAGGTCTACGAGGCAATCCAGCGGGAGAACCTCCGGGCGGCGAGTCTCGATCCGGCGGAAACGCAGAGCCTCGGCGGCATGACGGCCCGACGCGGTGGTTCCGAGCAGCCGTCGTCAAAGCAGCAGCCGCGGTAGCTGGCAGGCGCCCACCGTCGCATCAGCCCTGGGGGAAATAGTCCGGCTCGTTGCCCGCCTTCCACTTGATGTTACAGCCGATGCTCGGCTGCTGCGGTTCCGGAACGGCTGCTCCGGCAAGGACCGCATCGATCGCCCGCCGAAGGTCGGTCCCGGTGACCGGAATGCCGCTGTCCGGACGACTCTCGTCAAGTTGGCCGCGGTAGACCAGGCGACGGTCGGCGTCAAACAGGTAGAAGTCGGGCGTACAGGCAGCGTGATAGGCCTTGGCCACCTCCTGGGTTTCGTCGTAGAGGTAAGGGAACGCATAGCCCCGGTCCTCACTTTCGCGAACCATCTGCTCGGGCGAGTCGGCGGGGTGGGTCGCCACATCGTTGGAGCTGATGGCAACGACACCGATCCCCTGCGGCAGATAGTCGCGGCCCAGGGCGGCCAACTGGTCGGCCACATGCTTGACAAAGGGGCAATGGTTGCAGATGAACATGACAACCGTCCCCCGCGGGCCAGCGACGTCCGCCAGCGAGAGGGTGCGGCCGTCGACATTCACGAGTGAAAAGTCAGGGGCGGAGGTACCAAGGGCAAGCATGGTGCTGGGGGTGCGAACCATCGATGAAATCTCCCAAGGGGGTAAACGGGAACGGATCGGCTGGCTGGGGGTCAGTTCTCCTGCCGCAGAAACAGCCGGCAGGCATTCGCGGTGGTGGTTGCGGCGAGGCACTCGAGTGATTCGCCCCGGGCGATGGCGAGGCAGCGAGCCGTGTGAATAACGTGGGCCGGCTCGTTGCGTCGGCCGCGCAACGGCTCGGGGGAAAGAAACGGGCTGTCGGTCTCGATCAGCAGGCGATCGGCCGGCACGGTTGCGGCAACATGCCGGAGCGTCTCGCCCGACCGGAAGGTGACCATGCCGGCAAATCCGAGATAAAAGCCCAGTGCGACCGCCTCGGCAGCCTCCTCAGCGGTGCCGGTAAAGCTGTGCAGAACCCCGGTCAGCGGTCCGTGCTGCTGAGCGGCCCTGAGCATATCCAGCACATCACGGATGCTCTCCCGGCAATGAATGACCAGCGGCAGGCCAAGTTTCTGCGCGAGCCTGATGTGGCGATCGAAGAAGTCCCGCTGAACGTCGCGGGCCGCGTCGTCACGATACCAATCGAGACCGGTCTCACCGACAGCCGCAACCCGCCCCGAGACGATCAGCCGGGTGACCCGGTCCCACTCATCGGCTGCAATCTCAGCCGTGTCGTTGGGATGAATCCCGGCGGCGCAGACCAGGCCCGATTCCGCGGCACAGAGGCTCGCCGCCGCTTCACTGTCGGCTGCCCGGGTGCCGATCACTGTCAGCCGGGAGACTCCGGCAGCCCGCGCTCTGGCAAGCACGTCATCAAGCTCCCCGCCGTAGCGAAGCGGGTCGAGATGGCAGTGGCTGTCATAAAAGTCCATCGGGCCAACCGTTCAGGTGCCTCACCCAGCCGTCACGGGCCCGGCGGTGGTCGCCTTTCCAGCCAGCCGGGCCTGTTGCTGCGCGAGCAGGTCGAGATGCCCGTCGATCGCGGCCCGGACTTCGCGGATCAGTTCGGCGGCTCGCCCGGCGGTGACGCCGTCATGGCTGGCAGCGAGGTCGGCTTCTTCGACAATTTTGGCGATCTCCCGTTGCCGCTCAGCCAGGTCGGCGGTAAGCCGCCCGAGCAGAAATCCAAGATCGACATCGTGCCAACCGGTGAAGGAAAGCGGAAACGCCGACTGTGGCAGTTCCAGTTCGTCATCGACCAGGATTGTTTCAGCCCGATCGATAAAGTTCTGGTGGTCAGCCGCCAGGTCGGCCAGGGCAAGCTTCAGATCCTCGTCCCCTCGATAGGTCCAGATGCCCGAGTCGGCCAGGTACATCAGCGGGGAACGCCGCAGCAGCCGAATCAGCCGGGCCAACAGCCCGGCACCGACCCGGCGAGGATCATAGGTTGTCATCAACTGCACTCCCAACGCCCGCCCGGCTGAGCCCAGCACCGCTGCTTACGAGGCAATCGCGCCGGCCAACTGAGCCGCCGCGTAGAGGCCCGACCAGAAAATTCCAAACACCACCACCGGGACAACCAGCCCTGTCACCATGGCACCGGAAATCGATACCAATGGAAATGGCTCAGCCACCCTGTCTTCCGGCAGCGGATCGAAGGTCATCACCTTGAGCACCCGCAGGTAATAGAACAGGCTGACGACGGTATTGAGGCCTCCAACCACCAGCAGCAGCAGCATGAGGGGCCGCTCGCAGCCGGCGGTGATCGCATCGACCAGCGACGAAAAGACCAGAAACTTCGCCACGAAGCCGGAGAGCGGTGGCAGCCCGATCAGGCTCACCAGCACAACGGCCATCGCGACCACGATTCCGGGGCTCGTCTGGATGAGGCCACCGTAGGCGGCAATCTCCTCACTCCGCAGCCGATTCCGTAGCAGGGCGACAATGCCAAAGGCCCCCAGGTTCATGAACAGGTAGGTCGCCAGGTAGAACGCCACCGCCGTGATCGCATCACGGGCACCGGCCGGCGCGGCTGCCGCCATGGCCACCGCCGCTGCCACCGCCATCATCAGGTAGCCGGCATGGGCAATCGTTGAATAGGCGAGCAGCCGCTTCATGTTCGTCTGCCCGTAGGCCGCCAGGTTGCCGAAGGTACAGGTGATTGCCGCCAGCAGTCCGATGACGTAAACGATGAAATGCCGCACATCGACGAGCGCCGTCACGGTGGCGGCCACCGCCGACTCCGCCCCGCCCGCGGGCACCCCGAAGCCGAAGGCAACCCGCACCAAAAGCGCCACCGCCGCCGCCTTGCTCGCGACCGACAGGAACGCCCCCACCTCGGCGGCCGCCCCCTCAAAGACATCGGGACACCAAAAGTGAAAGGGCACCGCCGAAAGCTTGAAGGCGAGGCCGACCGTCAGCATCAACCCACCGAGGCAGAGCACCATCGCACTACCGCCGGTGCCTCCGGCCGACAGCACGCGGGCCAATTCACCCGGTATGGCCGGCAGTTGCAAGGTTCCGAGCACCCCGGCAATCAGGCTGATGCCATAAAGCATGACGCCAGCGGCCCCGGCTCCGTAGACGGCATACTTCAAGGCCGCCTCTGAACTCGCGGGCCGACCCTTGAGCATGCCGGCCAGGGCGTACGACGGCACGCTTGCCATCTCAACTGCCAGGAAGACCATCAGCAAATGGTTCGCCGACGCCATCAAGCACATGCCCAGGCTGCTGCCCAAAACCAAGGCATAGAAATCGGCACCGTCCTCCCGGTCGGGAATACCCGAAAGCTTCGTCAACAGCACGTAGAGCACCAGGAAGCCGGTCAGGATCAGCCGCAAAAAGGCGGTCAGCGAGTCAAAGACCACGAGTCCGCCGAAGATCTCTTGCCGTCCCCCAGCCGACGCCACAACCGCATCGCCGGGGAGGCCTCCAAGCCCGAGAAAGTCGGCATACGCATACCAACTGGCGAAGCAGACACCACCAAACGCCAGCAGCCCCGAGTCCAGCCGCCGCAGCAGCGGCAGCATGCGACAAAGCAACAGCAACACAATCGTGGCGACGAGCGTAAGCTCTGGCCGGAACCGCGGCAACGAGACGCCGACGGTGTCGGTGAACAGTTCACTCAGCAGAGTGCCGATATTCATTTCTGTTTTCGTGGCTCCAACAGCAGTGCGATGTTTCTGAATGCGATTTCAGCCCGACGACGACCCGCTCAGCGGGCTCCCTCACGCTCGGCAAGATCGTGCAGCCTGGCCGCCGGTCGCAACGAATCGGCCGGGGCATGTTCGGCGGCAACCAGGAGTTTGCGGGTTCCGTCATGCACGTCGCGGGTCCAGTCGGCAAGTGTTTCGACCTGCTGGTTCACCGTCGGCGTGACGTACTGGAACAGCGTTTGGGGCGCTACGCCAAAGACAATCGCTAAAAACACCAGCGGGGTCGCAATCGACAACTCACGGGGCGTGATGGGGGTGAGCGCTTCTTCATGCGGCCCGCGGTATTCCGCCCCAAGATAGACCCGCTGGATAGCCCAGAGAATGTAGGCGGCTGTCAGAATGACGGTGAAGGCCGAGATGACTGCCAGCACACGGCTGTAGTTCCAGCTCGACAGCGTCACCAGCACCTCCCCGATGAAGCCGCAGAGCCCGGGCAGGCCGAGGCCGGCAAAAAACACCGCGATGGCCAGGCCGCTGTAGACCGGCATTTTTCCGAAGATACCGCCGAATTCCTGCAGGTTTCGGTGATGCACCCGGTCGTAGAGGACGCCGACCATGAAGAACATGCCGGCTGAACTGATCCCGTGGGCCAGCATCTGGAACATCGCGCCGTTGACTCCCTGGGCCCAAAAGTCCCACCGGTACTCCTGCCCGTCAACCGCACTCCAGACCCCCAGGCCAAGCATCACGTAGCCCATGTGGCTGACTGAGCTGTAGGCCACCATCCGTTTGAAGTCGGTCTGGGCCAGGGCCGCGAAGGCGCCGTACACCATCGACACCACGCCGACCCCGCAGACCAGCCAGGCCAGCGACAGACCGGCACCCGGACAGATCGGATAGCAAATTCGCAAGATGCCGTAACCACCGAGCTTCAGCAGGATGCCGGCGAGGATCATCGAGATCGGCGTGGGTGCCTCAACGTGGGCATCGGGCAGCCAGGTATGAACCGGCACCACGGGCACCTTGATCACAAAGCCGATCAGCAGCAGCAGAAACGCCCAGGTTTCCAGGCTCGTGTCAAGCCAGACGGTGGTCGCGGCGAAGGGCGAATTCGGCAGCTGACCAATGGCCGCCAGGGCCATCAGGTTGAAGGTGTGCACCGCCCCGTCGGCTGCCCGGATGGCGGCGATCTCATCGACAGCGGTTGCCGGGCTCACAACATGCGTTGCGATCAGCTGTTCATCCGAGAGCAGGCCGACATCGCTCGTGAAATAGAGCATGAGGATGGCAATCAGCATCAGCACACTGCCAAGCAGCGTGTACAGAAAGAACTTGATTGCCGCGTATTCACGGCGGGGGCCACCCCAGATGCCGATGAGAAAGTACATCGGCAGGAGCATGACCTCCCAGAAGACGTAGAACAGAAAGAAGTCGAGCGAGACGAAGACACCCAGCATGCCGCTCTCCAGCAGCAGGAAGAGCACGTGGTAGGCCTTCACATGCTTGCTGATCGGCCAACTGGCAGCGGCAGCGAGCATCGACAGAAAGGTGGTGAGCACCACCAGTGGCAGGCTGATGCCATCGACACCAAGCAGATACTCAATCCCGAAGGCTTCGATCCAAGGCAGCTTGACGACCCCTTGCATGTCCGGATTGCCAAGAACGAACTGCCCTGGCCCCACAGGCCCGAACAGTTGCGGCACCGCCAGCCAGAGCGACAGCAGAAACACCACGGCGGTTGTCCCGAGGGTGATCCACCGAACGACCTCCTCTCGTGCCTTCGGCACGAGAGGCAGCGACAGGAAGGCAGCCACGACGGCGGGCAGGAAGACGATTAATGTCAGCGGCCAGAAGGCGGCGTTCTCAACGACTGCGGCGTTCATGAAGTGATCCAGGGCGTGGAAAGCGGGGGAAAGTGAACAAGTCGGCCAGGATCAACCGGCCAGTGAGGTCCGAAATAAGAGGGTCGCGAGCACGAAGATCGCCACCGTCCCGACGACGATGAACATCACGTACTGCCGCAGCCGTCCTGTCTGCAGCCGCCGCATTTCAATTCCAGTGTTCCAGGTGACCCTCCCGGCGGCGTTGACCAGACCGTCGACAACGGTGCGATCAAACCAGGCGTCAATGCCGGCAATCTGCCGGGCGGCCCAGGCAATCCCGTTGATGAGGCCGTCAATCAGCCTGCGGTCGATGCCACTGATCAGCCGGGCAAGCCGCAGCGTCGGCATCACGAAGAGGATGTGGTAGAGCTCATCGACATACCAACGGTTCACCAGGAACGTGTAGGCCGGACCGGCAAGCCTGGCAACGACCGCCGGGCTGACCAACGGCCTGAGATACATCAGCGCGGCCAGCAGGACTCCCGCGGCAGCCGTTGCAAAGGCGGTGAGGGTCGCCGTGACGTGAATGTCTTCCGCGTGGCTGTCATGTTCCGCCGGCAGGCTGATCGCTCCGAGGATGACATCGGTTGAAACAGTTGTCGCGGTGCCCGCAGGCCGCGACTGTTCGAGCAGGCCTGCCACGCCAAACCCACTCGGCAACCCCCAGCCGGCGATCACCGCAAATACGGCCAGCACGACCAGCGGCATGGTCATCACCCGCGGCGATTCATGGGCATGTTCAGCAATGTGATGATCACGGGGGCTGCCGGCAAAGGTCATGAACCAGAGCCGGAACATGTAGAACGCCGTGATGAAGGCCCCTCCGGCGACGGCGAGATAGAGAATGCCGTGGGCCGGATTGAGTCGGGCGTAGAGGAGGGCCTGGGCCAGAATGGCGTCCTTCGAGTAGTAACCACTCAGCCCAATCACGAAGGGCACCCCGGCACCGATGATCGCCAGGCAGCCGATCAGCATGGTCCAGGCCGTGTACGGCATCACCTTCAACAGCCCCCCCATCTTCCGCATGTCATTGGTATGGCAGGCGTGAATCACCGAGCCTGAGCAGAGAAAGAGCAGGCTTTTGAAGAAGGCGTGGGTGACCAGATGAAAAAG
The DNA here is from genome assembly GCA_937926325.1 of uncultured Planctomycetaceae bacterium. Lineage (GTDB taxonomy): Bacteria > Planctomycetota > Planctomycetia > Pirellulales > UBA1268 > UBA1268. Next base: position 32,410 of record CALAZQ010000190.1, read on the forward strand.
CCCCGCCACCCAGCCGCCGACTCCAAGGGCAAGCATCATGTAGCCAAGTTGACTCACCGTCGAATAGGCGAGCACCCGCTTGATGTCATTGGCGGTCACGGCAATGGTCGCCGCGATGAACAGCGTGATGCCACCGACGTAGGCGATCACCAGCAATACATCCGGGGTGAGCACCGGGTAGAACCGGCCGACCAGATAGACGCCGGCCGCCACCATCGTCGCGGAGTGAACCAGCGCCGAGACCGGAGTCGGCCCTTCCATAGCGTCGGGAAGCCAGACGAACAGCGGCACCTGGGCACTTTTGCCGACACAGCCGCAGAAGATGCCGACACCGGCAATGAACAGCAGCCAGCGACCGTAGCCCGCCTCCCGCCAGCCCGGCACCGCGGCAGCCACCTCGCGGCGGACCGCCTGCTGATCGGACTGTCCGGAGGCCAGGCCCGCAACGTCGGCGGCGGCGGCGAACGCGACGAGCCCGTCAGGAACTTCCTGCTGATACCCGTGGGCCGTCGGTCGCACCAGCTCAAACAGGCCCGGCTGCGGATCGCCCGTGGCTGGATCAACACTGGAACCAAAATGCAGTGTGCCGAGACCACCCCAGAGGGCCATCAGGCCGATCAGCATGCCAAAGTCACCGACGCGGTTGACGATGAACGCCTTGTTGGCTGCGGTCGAAGCCGAGTGCCGCTCAAAATAAAAGCCGATCAGGAACCAGGAGCAGATGCCGACGAGTTCCCAAAAGACGAAGACCATCGCCAGATTGCCCGCTATCACGATGCCAAGCATCGAGAAGCAGAAGAGCGACAATGCCTGGAAAAATCGGTGGAATCGCCCCTCGCGGGAAAATGGGCCACCACTCGTCAACTGAACCTCCGCATCGGTGACCGGATGGAGTTCATCGTGCATGTAGCCGGCAGCGTAGACATGGATGCAGGTGGCAATCAGGGTGACCACCACGAACATCAACACCGTAATCGAGTCGATGTACCAGCCGATGGTGAGCCTGAGTGCCCCCCCGGAATAGAGCGTGTACCAGTCACCGGCGTAGGCCACCGGGGCCACCGCAGCATGCTCGCCTTCATGTGGGTGAGCATCACCATGGGCTCCCGAATCATGATGATCTTCATCCTGATGGTCTTCGTGATGCTCAGCCTCATCATGACCTGAAGCGGCAGCCGGCGGGGCGGACGAGTCGGCCCGAAAGGCCGTCAGCCGGACCATCGAATCGCTGCGGGCAGCGTGACCGTCACCATGATCCCCGTGACTGGCAGCCGAGGGCGGATGATGCCCCAGCCAGACACCCAGGGCGACCACTGAAAGCACGAGCGATGAGGCAATCGCCGCCGTCGCGACGTTGGCGGCAGACTTCCCGTGCGGCCCCATGCGAGTGCCAAAAAACAGAATTGCCACGAACGAGGCGAGGGGGATCAGCCAGGCGAGTCCCAGCAGAAGCGGCAGCAGCGTGGCGATTTCCATGGTTGTGTTTCGTACTCCGGGCGGCACGGCGGGCCAGCCTGCGAAAACCTGATTGAACAGCAGCCCTAGCCGCGGAGGTCGTCTGCCCGGTCAACATCGACCGTCCCGTGGTTGTTGTAAAAGTTGAGCGTGATCGCCAGCGCCACCGCCGCCTCGGCAGCCGCCAACAGGATGACAAACAGAGCCATCACCTCACCATCAAGCCCCAGGGGCGACCGGCCCTCGCCGGCAAGGTAGGACGACCCGAATGCCACAAAGTTGATGTTCGCCCCGTTGAGCACCAATTCAATGCCCATCAGCACGCCGAGCGCATTCCGCTTCACGGCCATGCAGACCACACCGGCGGTAAACATGAGGCCGCCGACCAAGAGATAATGGGTGACGCCGATGCTGCCCACTGCTGCCAGAATCATTGGCCACCCCCCACCAGTACCGAAGCTGCTTCACGTTCCTCCCGCCGCGGCTGCCGCACCGGAGGCGGGGGATCCGCAGACGCGACAACATCGATCGGTCGCGGCGTCCGCCGCCGCTTCGCCCGGGCGAGGTAGGCGGCACCGACCAACACCACCAGCAGGTGTACCGAAACGATCTCGAAGGGCAGCAGATAGCCACTGCGAGGACGGCTCTCCACCTCGACCGGCTGCCTGTCCACTCGCACCCCTACCAAGGCCATCCCCAGGGGAGTGGCCGTCGGCGGTTGCGTGACCGCCCGCCCCGGCTGCCGCCAGGGCTCGATCGAAACCGCCGACTGCACCAGCACCGCCAGCAATGCCGCGGCCAGAATTCCGGCAAGCACCCGATCGCCGGGGGGAGTCTGGAGCGTCACGAGCTTCGTCTGGGCGGTGAGCATGACGCCGAAGACCAGCAGCACCAGTGTGCCGCCAACGTAGATCATCAGTTGCATCGATCCGACGAATTCAGCTCCTGCGAGAAAGAACAGGCCGGCTGTCGCGCCGAGAGAGAGGACGAGATGGAGGGCCATACGGACGACGTTGTCGGTCAACACCACCATCACCGCCGCGCCACAGGCAACCAGTGCGAACAGCAGAAAGAAGGCAGCGTGCCAGTCGATCAGAGCCATCGGCAACGTCGCCAGGTGCAGGGCTAGCAGGCAATTTGTTGTCAGGTCCATCAATCGGCCACTCCTGCAAGTTGCTGAGGGACGGAACGGCGGACACCGACCGCCTCGGCAGGCGGTTCGGCAGCCTGCTCGAGCCAGCCCTCACGCACCGAGATCGCCCCCTGGCGGCCCCCCGGCACCAGCCCCCCTGGCAAAAAAAGCTGCCAGAGCATGACGCCGGCAAACATGACAGCGGCAATCGGGGTGCAGTATTTCAAACAGGTGGTCATGACCTGATCGATTCGCAGCCGCGGGAGCGTCCAGCGAATCCACATCATTAACAGCACCCCGGCCGTCGCCTTGGCCAACAGGTTGGCACAGCCGAGCAGACGAACGGCGTAAGGGGCGGTGACCGCCGAGCCGTCGCTCCACCCGGCCAGTTCGGCAATCGGAATCGGACCGTTCCAACCGCCAAGAAACAGCACGGCAGCAAGGCCACTCACCAGGAACATCGACCCATATTCGGCCATGAAGAAGAAGCTCCACCGCAGCCCCGAATATTCGGTGTGGAACCCGGCGACAAGTTCGCTCTCCGCCTCCGCGAGGTCAAACGGCGCACGATTCACACTGGCCACCGCGCAGGTGAAGTACACCCAGAAGATCACGAAGGTGAAGGGGTCGTGAAAGAGGTACCAGTTGCTGATCCAGCCCGCCTGCTTCTCGCCGATCGTCACGAGGTCCATGCTGCCAGCCAGCATCACCGGAACAACGACGCACATACCCAGCGGCACCTCGTAGCTCACCACCTGGGCGGCTTCCCGCATCGCCCCGAAGAGCGACCATTTCGAGGCCGAGGCATACCCGGCAAGAATCACCCCGAAGACTTCGAGCCCGAGAACGGCAATCACGAAGAAAACGCCCACGTTGAGCCGCTGCCCGACCACATCAAAGGCAAACGGCATGGCGATGAACGCACAGAAAGAGGCACAAAAACTGACGTAGGGAGCCAGCCGAAACAACAGCGTGTCGGCGCCGTCCGGCATCAGGTCTTCTTTCGCAAGCAGTTTGATGCCATCAGCCAAAGACTGCAGCCAGCCAAATCGGCCGCCGGTGCGGGTCGGCCCGAGGCGGTCTTGAATCCGGGCGGCTATCTTTCGCTCCGCCCAGATGAACACCAGCGCCCCTCCCGCAATCACGTTAAGGATCAGGAAGGCGGCGACGCCCGCCGTGGCAGACCAAGCCAGCCAAGCGGGAAAACCGAGGGTGTTGATCAGAAATTCAGCCATGGGGGCGGTTCACCACGAAGGGCTGCGACCCGGTTTTTCCAGACAATTTCGCCCGGTTTTTCCGCTCGCGGCCGACATTGTGAAATTTTGCACGAAGTCTGCACCAACAGAGGCCATCACACAAGGGCCTGCCAGGTTTTACCGCACCCGCCACGTCATGAGTCAGCGGTCAATCTCACCCATCACGATGTCGAGGCTGCCGACAACCGCCGGTACGTCGGCGATCAGACAACCCCGACAGAGTTCGGGGGCGACGGCCAGATTTGAAAAGGAACTCGACCGCGCCCGAACCCGCCAGGGAATCGCCGACCCGTCGCTGACAAGATAGAAGCCCATCTGGCCCTTCGGGCATTCCGTCTCGAGGTAGGCGTCGCCCGCCGGCAACTTCTCAGCCAGTTTGAGCGGCTCGCCCAGCGGGCCCTTACAGCGGGAATACCGATCGATCGCCTGCCGGACGAGATCCATCGACTGAACGACCTCGAGCATCCGAACAAAAAACCGATGCCAGCAGTCACCCAGCACAGCATCGACCGGGACCGCCGGGTATTCATGATCGCGGGGATAGTGGCCGTCTTTCATCACGGCGACTTCGAAGGCATAGCCGTCGTACATCGCCGTGTAGATGCTTTCACCGTCACGCCGCAGGTCGATATCGACGCCGCTGCCCCGGAGCACGGGACCCGTGCAGCCATAGTCGACCGCCATTTCCGGACTGAGCACACCGATCGCTGCCGTTCGCTTGACGAAAATCGCGTTCGTCGTCAGCAGCGTGTGATATTCACGAATGATCGGTTCGAACTGCTCGAGAAACGCCTCGCACCGCTGCAGCCAGCCAGGCGGCAGATCGGCGGTCAGGCCGCCGACGGTGATGTAGCTGTAGGTCAGCCGGGCTCCACAGGCCTCCTCGAACAGATCCAGAATCTTCTCCCGTTCGCGGAACGCATAGAGGAACGGACTGAAGGTTCCGAGGTCGAGCCCATAAGCCCCCATGCCCACCAAATGGCTGGCAATCCGGCCGAGTTCCGCAATCAGCACCCGGAGATGGCGGGCCTTTTCGCTCACCTCGTACTGCAGCAGTTTTTCCACCGCCAGCGACCAGCCGAGGTTCATGTTCATGGCCGCCAGGTAGTCCATCCGGTCGGTGTAGGGAATCCACTGCCGCGCCGTCAGGTTTTCACCAATTTTCTCGGCACACCGATGGAGGTAGCCGATGTGGGGCTCGAGTTCCGAAACGATTTCACCGTCGGTCCTCAGCACCAGCCGTAGCACGCCGTGCGTACTCGGATGCTGAGGGCCCATGTTGACCAGCATCTCATCGGTACGAACGTCGAACTCGATGATCCGCTGGTCGTCTTCAAGCACCTGAGACATTTTTTGCTGCCCTTCGTTCACCGGTCGATTAACAGACCTGACTCCCCGCAACCGGCTCAGCGGCCGCGCATCCCGTGGTACTCAAGCGGCATCTCATAGTCTTTTCTCAATGGATAGCCCTCCCAGTCCTCCGGACAGAGGATTCGCCTGAGATCTGGATGCCCGACAAACTTCACGCCCGAGAGATCGTAGACCTCCCGCTCATGCCAGTCGGCCCCACGCCAGACGCTCGCAACGCTGGCGACCTCGGGAATTTGGCCCGTTTGGTCGTCTTGCCAACGCGGCAGTTTCGTCTTCAGCACGAGACTCACTCGAGCCACCGTACTCCAGAGGTGGTAAACGAGTTCGGTATGCGGTTCCCAAGCGACTTTGGCCGCTTTCTTGGCGTCCGGTTCGAACCAGTCGACGGCTGTGATGCACTGCAGGCCGTCGAAACGTATTTCACACGATTCCTTCAACCAGCGGCAGGCAGGCAGCAGTTTTTCCGCAGCAATCTCCAGCCAAGGATCGATCGCTTCAAGGTTTCTGCCGACGACCGCTCCAGGAACTGCCGCCTCGAGTTCGTCGATGAAACGAGGTCCACGCATCCGCTATCTCCCTCCAGTGGAAGGCACCTCAGCCGCCCTTTGGTTCGCCACCGCCCGGACCCAGTCGAGGTCCCCGCGGTACCAGACATAGGCAAAGCCGACCAACAGCACCGCATAGAAAATCGCCATGTCGATGACCGCCGTCTTGGCGAGCATTCTTCCGCTTTCCGCCACCGCCCATTGGGCCTCGGCCTGCCGCACGCTGCCCGCGGGTTCCGCCGCACCGGCAGCCTCGGCTGAGACGCTGATCGGCTTCGGCGGCTCGAGTTCGGGAACCGCCGGTACCGCGATCCCGAGTTCTCGGTAGACGCCAGCAACGGCCGGCGTGAGCGTAACCCCATCAGCCTCGACGCTGGCGACGGCCGGGTCAGCCAGCTGGGTTGCCTTTCCGAAAACCGTTGCCCAGGGAAAGAACAGAGCGACCTCGACGTCAAAAATGATGAACAGCAATGCCACGACGTAGAAACGCAGATCAAACTGGACAAAGCTCGAACCGATTGTCGGCTCACCACACTCGTAGACCTCGAGTTTTTCGGTGTTGGGCATCCGCGGGCGGACCAGCCAGCCGACGATCAGGTTGACCGCGAGAAAGATGCCTCCGACGGCGACGAAGAGGGCCAGAAAACCGGCAACCAGGACCGGGTCAAACATCAGGGCGTATCCTTAAAAGGCCAGCCGGCGCTGCTTCAGGTATTCGGCCCACCGTGGACCGGTTCCACGATTTCTTTCGATGCCGCAACCGCCGTCGGATTCAGCGTCGATCGTCCCCAGGCGACATCCACCGGGAGCCGCGCAAAATCGACGATGGTGCCGTCGCGGCTGTAGCAGCTGAGGTCAAGGGTCGATCCCATAAAAATGCAGTCGACCGGGCACGGTTCGACACACAGCGCACAGAACATGCACTTCGAGTAGTCGATTGCAAAGCCGGAAACCTGAAAGCCCTTGCCGCTTTCCACCCGCTCCTTGCCAATATAGATGCAGTCGACCGGACAGGCCTTCGCGCACTGGTCGCAGGCGATGCAGGTCGTCAGGTCATAACGGTGAAATCCGCGGTAGCGGGCAGCGACCGGAGCTGGAAGTTCTGGATACTCATAGTGCTCCGTAAAGGTTCGACGTTCAGGGTCGAACGTGCTGCTGAACACCCGCAGCGTGACGCCCATACCACGGAGCACCGTACCGATCGCAGTGAACAGATTCCGAAGCCAGCCAACCATGTTCCACCTGCCGGGGGGAGCAGAAACGCTCCCATGGTACGAAAAAGAACGCAAATGACCCGCGGAGAGGTGCTGTCAAACTCCGGAAAAGCTGGGCCGTCGTGAGGGGAAAACGCCGGAACGCACACTTCTCCTTCGGGTCGCCACGAGTATAGGGAACTGCCGCGGGACAACAAGCGGCCCAAAAATGCTTCAGCGGGGCGTTCGAGCAGACCGCGGAGACACCTGCGAACAGGCGGGCGGACCATGAACGATTTTGCCGCTGCCTGGCTGCACTGACCGGCAACCCCGAAAACCCTCGGCGGGCTCGGTTGTCTCGGCGGGACTCGCCGTCGATCGCATTCGTGGCCGGTGGTCTCGGGGGCTTTGGGATGGCTGTCTCGGGGCACCACCGACCGCGATAGCAGGCTCACCAAAATGTCCGCCGCCGAGGGTCTGTTTTGCGGGATTGCTCGGCGTTGTGCCGATCGCCCCGCTGGACGGAGCGGGAAACCCCTGCTGATTCTTCCCGAGGGCTCGAAAAATTTGACTCCGCGCGGCCGGTCACTCCTCAGCAAATTATTCGAAGACGGCGGAATTCGTCGAAAATCCCGCGAATTTTCTTGACCGGCCCCCCAGTTTTCCTACATTTTATGGAGGCGAAGATGCTGGAAAAGCCATGACGACCACTGGTTTCACCGGCCTTCCAAGGATGGTTTATGCTGGTTCTTTCACGCAAAAAAGATGAAAGCGTCGTGATCAACAACGACATTCGAATCGTTGTTGTTGAAATCCGTGGCGACAAGGTGCGGCTCGGGGTGGAAGCTCCGAAGGAGGTTCCCGTACACCGTAGTGAGGTGTACGAAGCGATCAACCACGGCGGAACTGAGGGCGAACGGACACCTCGTTTGGTCCGGGCGGAACAGCATGAGTCGCGGATCGAGAGTGAGGTAGCCGGACTCGCCGACGGTGGCCAATTGGTCTCGGACGATGCCACCGCCCCAACGCAGCCAGACGCCATTCATGATTGAGTCGAGGGGCTTCGGTTCGGGACTCGACTCGGGTTCATCTGACCGCTATCCTTTGACGCTCGGTGCGGTCCTGTTGAGCGATAGCTGACACGACTGCTCTGGCCCCGTCGTCTAGAGGCCTAGGACATCGCCCTTTCACGGCGGTAACCGGGGTTCGAATCCCCGCGGGGTCACTTTCGTATTTGGAATGGGCGGAAAAACCACGAGGTGCCGAGGACTCATGCAGCCAAGCCGCTACGATGCCGTTTTGTTTGTGAGCTTTGGCGGTCCCGATGGTCCTGATGATGTGATGCCGTTCCTTGAGAACGTGCTCAGGGGACGAAATGTTCCCCACGAACGCCTGCTGGAGGTTGCCGAACACTACCATCACTTCGGCGGCAAAAGCCCCATCAACGAACAGAATCGCGAGCTTATCGACGCTCTCCGGGCCGAACTGGCGGAATCTGGGCCGAATCTGCCGGTCTACTGGGGGAACCGCAACTGGCATCCGCTCCTGACTGATACGCTGCGGGAGATGGCCGCAGATGGGGTTCAACGCGCGATTGCCTTCGTGACCAGCGGCTTCAGCTGCTACTCAGGCTGCCGGCAATATCGCGAAAATATCGCCGCCGCCCGTGAGGCGGTCGGCCCGACGGCTCCGGAAGTTGACAAGATCCGGGTCTTCTTCAACCATCCGGGATTTGTCGGCCCCATGGCCCGCAACCTGAGTGCTGCGGTCAATTCGATCGGCGAGGGAAACCAGATTCCTGTGCTGTTCACCGCCCACAGCATCCCGCTGTCAATGGCCGAGTCTTCGCGATATTGCAATCAGTTGGAGGAAGCTTCACGGCTCGTTGCCGAACGGTCCGGCACCCCGAACTGGAAACTCGTCTATCAGAGCCGCAGTGGCCCCCCAACGCAGCCGTGGCTGGAACCCGATGTCTGCGACGCCATCCGTGAGTTGCACGCAGCGGGTACACGAGAAGTGGTGATCGCTCCCGTCGGCTTCATCTCCGATCACATGGAGGTCAAATTCGACCTCGACACCGAAGCGGCCGCCCTCTGCGAGGAACTTGGGATGCGGATGGCCCGGGCAGCAACGGTCGGCACCGATCCGGAATTCGTGCGTGCCGTCCGCGACCTGATCGCAGAGCGGGCCTGGGATCTGGCTGACCGTCCTGCGGTGGGCCAGCTGCCCGCAAGCCATGATGTCTGCCCCCTCGATTGTTGCCCGGCACCACGTCGGCCCGTGGCCGCAGGGCGGCCGGGCTGAGGCCGCCTCGGAGTCGCTTGTGGACGTCTCCCTCTCAGCCGGGGCTCACCGCTGCCATGATGTCGTGGTGCTGACCCATGGCTTCATGGCACATCGTCTCCTGCTGACCAGGCTCTCGGGACGACTCCGCCGAGCCGGCTGGCGGACGCATATCTGGGGGTACGAAAGCCTGCGGACCTCGGTCGCCCGGCATGCCGAACGGTTTGCAGACCTCCTCAGCGAACTTTCCAGCGACGAGCAGATCGACCGCATTCACCTCGTCACCCACAGCATGGGCTGCATCATCGGACGGTTGGCCATCAATCTCAGGCCGCAGCCAAAACTCGGTCGGTTTGTGATGCTGACGCCCCCCAACCAGGGCTCTTTTGTCGCCACCCAGACCGTCGGCATATTCGGCCGGCTGTTTCCGCCCGTCGCGGAACTGACCACCAACCCCGACAGTCTGGTCAACACCCTTGCGGATCCGGACGGCGTCGAAGTCGGCGTGATTGCGGCGGCCCATGATGCGTTGGTGGAAATCGAGAGCACCCGGCTCCGCATCCCGCACGAACACATCACACTCCCCTGCCTCCACTCGGCGGTCCTCTTCCGAAAAGACACCGCCGAACTCGTCAATTCGTTTCTGACAACCGGCAGGTTTGTTTCCGGCGACAGCCGGTGAGGCGGTCAGCCCCACCGGTCAGGCGGCTCCGGCAGCACGCTGAGTCGCAGCCTGCACGCCAAGGTAAGACTGCCGGACCTCGAGGCAGACCCGCCGGAACGGCTCCGGCCGGCTCACTCCCGGTAGCCGCAGGGTCTCAACCGCCCCCTGGCGGAACACGAGGTCACCGCAGTC